>DAHWKH010000095.1 GCA_027343725.1 Acidiferrobacteraceae bacterium | reverse complement strand
CGGAGAGCGCGAGTGAACACGTGTCGGCCGACGGGACCCGGAAATGGGTGCTGCGGTTGGCCGATGGCAACGCCATCGAGACGGTGTTCATCCCCGAGACCGAGCGTAACACCCTGTGTGTGTCGTCCCAGGTCGGCTGCGCGCTCGATTGCGCGTTTTGTGCCACCGCGCAGGAGGGTTTCAACCGCAACCTGACGGCGGCCGAGATCGTCGGACAGGTGTGGTTTGCCGAGCATGCCCTGCGCGCGGGCCGAGGCGAGCCGGGGCGCGTGATCTCGAACGTCGTGTTCATGGGGATGGGCGAGCCGCTCCTCAATCTGAAGGAGCTCGTGCCGGCCATCCGGATTCTCCTGGACGATCTCGGTTACGGGCTCTCGAGGCGGCGGGTCACCGTCAGTACGGCCGGGGTCGTGCCGGCGATCGACCGGCTGCGGGAGGCCCTCCCGGTGAGCTTGGCGGTGTCATTGCATGCGCCGGACGACGCCTTGCGCGAGACCCTCGTGCCCATCAACCGCAAATACCCGATCGCCGAGCTCTTGGACGCCTGCCGGCGCTATGTCGAGAAGGACCCGCGCCGGCGCGTGACGTTCGAGTACGCGATGCTCGCGGGCGTCAACGACGGCCTCTCCGAGGCCCGGGCGCTGGCGCGGCTTCTGAAGACCGTGCCCGCCAAAATCAACCTGATCCCGTTCAACCCGTTTCCCGGGACGGCCTTTCGCCGCTCCTCGGATGAGACCATTCAGGCCTTTCGCGAGACCTTGCTGCGCGCGGGCCTTGTCACCGTGACGCGGCGCACCCGGGGCGATCAGATCCGCGCGGCCTGCGGGCAGCTCGCCGGGGTCGTCAAGGAACGCGCGCGCCGGGTGGTACCGATCCATGTCGCGTAAGTTCGGCTATCTCGCAGTCGTGTGCCTCCTCGCGGGCTGCGCGTCACAGCCGACCCTGTCCGGGCACGCCCGCAAGCTCCTGCAGTTGCGCACGGCGCTCGGTGTCGGCTACCTGCGCCAGGGGCAGTTCGGGCTTGCGCGCAACGAACTCGCGCAAGCGCTCGCCATGGATCCCGACAACGCCGCCGCCAACAGTGCGATGGCGGTCGTGCAGGAGCGCCTGCGGGAACCGGCGAAGGCGGCGCGCTATTTTCGTCGCGGCTTGGCCCACCACCCGCACGACGGCGCCCTGCAGAACAACTACGGCGCGTTCTTGTGTTCCGAAGGCAAGGTGGCGCTGGCCTTGCGGCACTTTCAGGCGGCGTTACACTCGCCGCTGTATCCGACGCCGCAATTGGCCGATCTCAACATGGGCGTCTGCTTGCTGAAGACGCCCAATAAAAAGGCCGCGGTTCACTACTTCCATCGCGCCCAGGCCTTGGCCCCGACCCTGGTCCAGCCCTACTACTATCTGGCGCGCGTGCGTTACGAGCGTCACGAGCTCGGGCGGGCTTACGCGGATATCCGCCAGGCCCTGCACATGCGGCGCAGCGCGCGCTCGTTGCTGCTCGGGGTCGAGGTCGGACGCGCGCTGGGCAAGCGGCGATTCGTCCATTACTGCGCCACACGCTTGTGGAACGACTTCGGGCGGAGTCGCCAGGCGCGCAAGGTCGAGCGCTGGCAACGCGAGGGACGGCTTTTTGGGCATTGAGGACGAGGACGGTCTGACCGCGATCCATCCCGGCGAACGCCTGAAGGCGGCCCGGGAGCGCGCGGGTTGGTCGCGGGAACAGGTGGCGCTCAAATTGCGCCTGTCCGTCGCGCAGGTGACGGCGCTCGAAAACGGCGAGCGCGAGGGCCTGCCGCCCGCCCCCTACGTGCGCGGGTATTTGCGCAGCTACGCGCAATTGCTGGGCCTCGACCCCCAGGAGTTCGCCAAGACGCGCGTGACGAGCGCGCCCGCGCCTGCGCGCGACGGGGACGAGCGCGCGCCGCGTCCGGTACAGGTCTCCTCTTCGCTCCTGTATGCCGTATTCGTGGCCCTCGCCGTGGCGCTCGGCCTCTGGTGGCATCGCGCGACCCGACCCCGGCCCCGCGTGTCGGCCCCGAGCGTCGTGAGCAACCCGCAGGCGCGCGGCATTTTGCCCCCGCGCCTGCAGTCGTTGGCCGGGGGCCGGCGCCACGGTCAGCTGAGTGAATTTCCGCTCACCCCGCAGGCCGCGGTCGTGCCCCCGGAGGCCCTCGCGCACGCGCCACCGCCGGCACGTAAGCAACAGGCGGGGGTTGCGTCGGCCCCGAAGGCCGCGAGGATCGTGGGACAGCGAGGCGCGGCCACCCAAGCCGCGCACCCGCCCGCGAACGTGCATGCGCGGCCGAAGGTTCCGGCGCCCCGCGCTGTACCGAACCCCGGAGGATTGATAAGCTTACCGGGTAGCCACACGGTCGGGCTCCGCGTCACGGCGACCTCAAGGGGTGTGCGCGTGGTGGTTCGCGATGCCAGCGGGATGCGCATTCTGGCGCGACGGATCGGGGCTGGGCACAGCGTGCGCGTGACGGGGAAGCCGCCCTTCCATGTCGTTTTGAGCCGCGCGCGCGGGGTGGCGATACGCGTGGCCGGGCATGCCGTGGCCTTGCCGGCTGTACGCGCCGGGCGGCGTTTACGGCTAACAGTCGACCGATAGGCGGGATGAATTCTTATGCATGACACGATACCCAGTGCACGCCGGAAGAGCCGAGCCATCCGTGTGGGTCGGGTGACGGTGGGCGGAGATGCCCCCATCAGCGTGCAGAGCATGACCAATACCGACACGTGCGACGTCGCGGCGACGGTCGCGCAGATTCGCCGCTTGATGGCGGCCGGCGTCGATATCGTCCGCGTGTCCGTGCCCACCATGGAGGCGGCGCAGGCGTTCGCCGAGATCCGCAAACAGGTCGATGTCCCGCTCGTGACCGATATCCACTTCGATTACCGCATCGCGCTCGAGGTGGCGAAGCTCGGGGCGGACTGCCTGCGGATCAATCCCGGCAATATCGGGCGCGAGGACCGGGTGCGGCAGGTCGTGGAGGCGGCGCAGGACCGCGGTCTCAGCATCCGCGTGGGCGTGAACGCGGGGTCGCTCGAAAAGGATCTGCAGAAGAAGTACGGCGAACCGAACGCCGACGCGCTGGTGGAATCGGCGCTGCGGCACGTCGAGATCCTCGAGCGTTTGAATTTCCGGGACTACAAGATCAGCTTGAAGGCCTCGAACGTGGCCATGGCGGTCGCCGCTTATCGCAAAATGGCGGCCCTGACGGAGCAGCCGCTCCATCTCGGGATCACCGAGGCCGGCGCCTTGCGCGGCGGGACCGTGAAGTCGGCGATCGGGATCGGCATGCTGCTCTCCGAGGGGATCGGGGATACCGTGCGGATCTCGCTCGCCGCCGATCCGGTCGAGGAGGTGAAGGTCGGTTTCGAGATCTTGAAGAGCCTCGGGCTGCGCAAGAAGGGCGTGAACCTGATCGCCTGCCCGTCGTGCTCGCGTCAGGAGTTCGATGTCATCAAGACCGTGAATGCCCTGGAGGCGCGGCTCGAGGATATCCAGGAGTCGATCGACGTCGCGGTCATCGGGTGTGTGGTGAACGGCCCCGGCGAGGCCAAGGAGGTCCAGGTGGGGCTCGCCGGCGGCTCCCCCACGAACCTCCTGTATCGCGACGGCAAGCCCTATGGCAAGGTGGCGAGCGAGGATCTCGTCGACACCCTCGAACGGGCCGTGCGCGAGGAGCTGAAGCGACGCGCGAGCGCCCCTCCGGTCATCCCGATCAAGGCCGCGCCCTGAGGCCGGTTTGAACCGCCAGGTCGCCGGAGTCCGCGGCGTCGCGGCGCTTTTGCCCGACGCGGCCGCGGCATGGACCCGTGTCGAGGAGCGCGCGCGCGCCTGGCTCTGGGCCTATGGATTCCAGGAGATCCGCCTGCCGGTGCTCGAACGCACCGAACTCTACGCGCGCGCCGTGGGCGAGGTGACGGATATCGTCGAGAAAGAGATGTATACCTTTCTCGACCGCAACGGCGACAGCCTGAGCCTGCGCCCCGAGGGGACCGCTGGGTGCGTGCGCGCCGGGATCGAGGCGGGATTGTTTCATCATCAGACGCAGCGCTTGTGGTACCTCGGGCCGATGTTCCGGCACGAGCGCCCGCAGAAGGGGCGCTACCGCCAGTTCCATCAGTTGGGGGTCGAGGCCTACGGCATGGCCGGTCCCGATATCGAGGCCGAGCTCGTAGCGCTCGGCGAGCGCTTGCTCGGGGCCTTCGGCGTGAAGGCGCGGCTGCTTATCAATTCCCTCGGGACGCCCGAGTGCCGCAGCCGCTATCGCGCGGCGCTGGTTGCGTATCTCGAGGGGCACGCCGCGGCCCTGGACGAGGACAGTCGCCGGCGCATGGCGCGCAACCCCTTGCGCGTGCTCGACAGCAAGAATCCGGAGATGGCGGAGGTGCTGGCGTCGGCGCCACGCATCGCGGATTTTTGGAACGAGGATGCGCGCGCGCATTTTGACGGCTTCAGCGAGCGCTTGCGCGCGCTCGGCGTGCGCTACGAGGTCGCCCCGCGGCTCGTGCGCGGGCTCGATTATTACAGCCACACGGTGTTCGAATGGGTGGCGGAGGACCTGGGGGCGCAGGCGACGGTGTGCGCCGGCGGGCGCTATGACGGTTTGGTGGGCGAGCTGGGCGGGGCGCCGACGCCCGCCGCGGGCTTCGCGCTCGGTCTCGAGCGGCTCATGGCGCTGGCGCGCGACCTCCCGGCGGGGCGCGCGCTGGATGTGTTCGTGATGACGCCCGCGGCCCTGAACGCGCGCGCGCTCACGCTGGCCGAGTCGTTGCGGGACGCGGGGCTCGGCGTCGAGGTCCACTTGGGCGGCGCAAGCCCCAAGAGCCAGATGAAGCGCGCGCAGCAAAGCGGGGCGCGCTGCCTGGCGCGGATCGAGGAGACCGGAGTGGTCCTGCGCGGCCCCGGGGATTCCGAGAGTCATGTGGCGTGGTCGGATGCCGCGGAACGAATCACAACGAGTCTAGGGGCGAGAAACGAGACATCATGAGCGAATGGGCGGATGACGAACTGAGGGACCTGAAGGTCTTTTTCCAAAAATACGGGCGCGTTCTGGTCTACGGCGGTCTCGCCCTTCTTCTGGTCGGAGTCGGGGTGTTCACCTACCGTCATTACGAGGCCCGGCGCGGCATCCTGGCCGCCGGCCTCTATGACGAAATGCTCGGGGCGACGACCCAGGCGCGTTGGAGTCTTGCGCTCGCGGCCGGCCACAAGCTCGAACACGACTACGCCGGCACGCCGTACGCGGGGCAGGCGGCGCTTTTGTTGGCGCGCGTCGATTACGAGCAAAAGCACGCGTCCGCGGCGATCGCCGATCTGCGCTTTGCCGCGCG
>DAHWKH010000081.1 GCA_027343725.1 Acidiferrobacteraceae bacterium | reverse complement strand
TGTTCGAACTGCAGCCTGCGCGAGATCTGTCTGCCGCTCGGGCTTGATAACGAAGAACTGGCCAAGCTCGACGACCTCGTCAAGCGCCGGCGGTTCGTGCCGGCCGGGCAACACCTGTTCCGTGCCGGCGACGCATTCCAGTCGCTTGCCGCCGTACGCGTCGGGTTCTTCAAGATCTACGAGGTCAGCTTCGGGGGGCACGAACAGATCACCGCCTTTCCGATGAGCGGGGAGTTGATGGGGCTGGACGCCATCAGCACCGATGATCACAAGGGCAACGCGCTCGCGCTCGAGGACAGCGAGGTCTGCGAGATCCCGTTCTCGCGGCTGGAGGGCCTGCTCGCGGACCTGCCGCGGCTGCAACATCAGTTTCACAAACTCTTGAGCGGCGCGATCGCCTCCGACCACAGCCTCATGATGGTGCTCGGCACCATGACCGCCGAACTCAAGGTCGCGGCTTTCCTTTTGCATCTCTCGGATCGCCTCGAGGCCCGTGGCGCACCGCCGCTCACGATCCACCTGCCGATGTCGCGCGAGGACATCGGCAACTACCTCGGTCTGAAGCTCGAGACCGTCAGCCGGATGTTCTCGAAGTTGCGCGAGGACGGGTTGATCCGGACCGAGGGACGCAAAACGGAGATCCTCGACCGCAAGCGCCTGCGCGCCTTGTGCCTGCAAAGCCATAAGCTGAACAGCTGACGCGGCGGCGTGATCGCCGGCATCGCTCCCGATTCCGCCGGTCGCGCCCGCCATCGGATCGTCCGCACAGTCGGCGCACGCCCGCGGCCCCCGATCCGATCCCGCCCCTCTGCCCGCCATCCGTCATCCTCCGTGGGACTTAAGTCCGGGCGACCTGGGCCCGATAACAGCACGGCGGCCCGAGCCGTATAACAGCACAGGACGCTGTTTCGGAAACGGGGGCCGATCATGGTACGGACACGGGATATGGCGCTTGCGCTCCTCGGTGCGCTGCTGCTCGGGTGCCAGGGCACGGGGGGTGGAGGCGGACCGGCGGCGGGCCCCGCAGGCCCCGGCGCGGGCTCAGGCGGACACAATGCGCTCGTGCTGGTCGCCGAGGGCCGGCGCAGCGTCGGCTGGTATCTGCGCGACCCCCTGACAGGCGCGCTCGTGGACCGCGGCGAGCGGCATCTCACCGCGCAATCGCCGCCCACGGCGCTCGCCCAAAGCGGCGGGCGCTATGTCTACATCGCCACGCGCGGCGGACACGTGCACGCCTATCGCTGGCGGGCGCGCCGCGCAACACTCGTCCGGCTGAGCGCACCGGTGACGAGCGGCGGATCCGGCATCACATCGCTCGCGGTCTCCGGGGCCGTCCTCTATGCGCTGAACACCAGCAACGACACCCTCACCCGCTATCGCATCGCGAGCGACGGCACACTCGATGCGCCCGCGAGCTTCGCCCCACGCGCGACCCTGCAGGCCCTCGCGAGCGGTCCGGGCGGCCTCGTCTACGGGCTGACGGGGGATGCCATCCACAGCTACGGCGTGGTCAACGGCCGCTTCACGGCCCTCGCCAAAACCCCCGTACCGCGACTCATCGCGGCAACGAGCGGCGCAAGCGGCACGCTCTACGCGCTGACGGCGGGCCATGTCCGGGCCTTCAGCGCGCAAGCGGACGGCGCCCTCACGCCCTCCCAGTCGCAGGCCCTGCCGGCGGGCATGACGCCGCAGGCGATCGCGGCCGGTCCCCGGCTCCTGGCCGTCACCGGACAGGGATCCGACGGCTCGGAGCTCGCCACGTTCCCTGTGGCCGCCGGCGCCCTCGGGGCCCCGGCGGCGCCCGTCGCGACCCACGGTCCCGCCGGCGCGCTGTCGGTCTCCGCAAGCGGCGGGAGCGTCTTCGTGACCGACACCACGGGCGATGACCTCTTGGCTTATCGCGCGCCGTCAGCGGGCCGCAACGTCGCGCTGCAAGCCCTGGCGCGCACGCGCTTGTCTCCGGGGGCGATGATCAGCCTGCCGGTCAGCGTGGTGATCGAGCCGCAACGCCTCTATGTCGTCGATCAGTCGACCGGCACCATCAATCAATATGCCATAGGCGCGAACGGCGCCCTCACGGGACCGCTTGCGCGCGTCGCCGTCGGCACGGGCCCAAGCGCGCTCGCGCTCGCGCCCGACGGCTCGCGCCTCTACGTCACCTCCTGGGCACAGGCGGGGCCCGGGACCGTGAGCGCGATTCCGATCAGCGCCTCGGGGGCCATGAGCACGCCGGGCGCCCCGGCGCAGGCGGGCGAGGCCAGCATGGGGGTGGCCGCCGACCCCTCCGGCCGATACCTCTACGTCGCGAACAGCTGTTACCAGAACGGGGCGGCCGGCAACTGCGCGGGGAGCGTGGACGGGTACGCCGTCGGGAGCCATGCGACGCTCACGCCCTTCGGCAGCAATCCGGTATCGACGGGCGGCGACAACTATCCGATGTTGCTCACAGTCGACCCGACAGGGCGCTTTCTGTACGTCTCGGAGTTCGACACCGGCGCCGTGGGTGTGTTTGCGATCAACGGCGCAAGCGGGGCCCTGACGACCGAGTCGACGGCCCCCGGGGCGGCGGCGGGCGGCGCGTGGACCGTGATCGCAGGACCGAGCGGGCGCCATCTGTATGTCTCGGACGACAACGCCCAAGGGGGCGTGTCGGTGTATGCCATCGACGCGGCCACCGGCGCCCTCACCCTCACGCAAACGCTCGCCACCACCGCCGGCGACACCATCGGCCTGGCGATCGGCCCGCTCGGGCGGCGCCTCTATGTCGCAAGCGAAAGCGGCGACCTCGATGTCTTCCAACGCCCGCAGCCCCTGGCCTCGGACGCCCGCTTCCAGCACCAGACCACGATCGCGGGCTTCCCGGATGCCTATGGGCTTGCGATAGCCGGCAACGACCAGGCCCTCTACGTGGTCATCGACGGCTGTCTCGGCTCCTCGCCCCGTCCGGGGGCGGTCGATGCGCTCACGATTCCGCCCTTTGCAAGCGGCCTTACGGCCGCCGACTACCCGCCGCTCGGCGGGCTGTCAACGACCACGGGCTCGTGTGGGGGTCTGGTGGAGGCGACCGCGGGCGGGGGACTTGGGTGATGACGGGAGCGGGCAAGCGCCGCCTACCCGCTCCCGCGATCCCTACATGAGTTTGCGGGTGCTGTGCATGGCCTCGGCCGCCATGCCGCTTTTCACGTTCATCTTGTACTCGGGCGGCGGCAACACCGACGGGACGCCGAGCGAAGACGCCCATAGCTCCCGCGACCAGCCGCGCGCATGATAGAAGTGACGATCCTCCTGGTCCTCGACCTCTTCGTAGGCCTTCTTGAGAATCGCGGCGTCCTGCCCTTCCATCTTGCTCGCCACCTGTCCGATCAATTCCCAGTTGAGATGATCCTTGAGTTCCGCGGTGGTCACGGATTCAGCCGCAACGATCTCCGCTTGGCTCACGCTGCCCGAACTGAGCGCTATCTGCATATTCTTCACCAAGGTCTCGGCAAGGCCCTTGACGATCTTGCGCCCGCCGGTCTCGCGTTCGGCATTGACACCGAATTCGGTGCAGATGTCGCGTAAAATCTGTTCATGCCTGCGTGACTCCCCGAGATACTTCTCCCACTCACGGCGCAGATCGCCGTTTTGCGCGCAACTCAAGGCCGTCTCGTAAATCATGACACCGCCCCGTTCCGTCTCGATGGCCTCACACAACAACTCGTCCAATTGGTCGCGATTCATACACACCTCGTCGGTAATCGCCCCTGTCGGCGAGCCGCCATTATCGGCCTGCCCCGGCCTCCCCATATCGTCCCTTGGGCGGAAATCCTCGGAGCCGCGCGCGGACGGCGGGCACAAAAAACCCGGGGCAGGCCCGGGTTTTTTGTGCGTCGCTCTCGACCTTATACGCTGTAGTACATGTCGAACTCCACGGGATGGGTCGTCATGCGCAAGCGCGTCACTTCCTGCATCTTCAAACCGATGTAGGCATCGATCACGTCATCCGTGAACACCCCGCCCGCGGTCAGGAACTTGCGGTCCTTGTCCAAGGCCTCGAGCGCCATGTCGAGCGAGTGGCAGACGGTCGGGATCCGCTTCGCCTCCCTCGGTGACAATTCGTAGAGGTCGTGGTCCGTGGCGGAGCCCGGATGGATCTTGTTCAGGATGCCGTCGAGACCGGCCATCATCATGGCCGCGAACGCCAGATAGGGGTTCGCGCCCGGGTCCGGAAAGCGCACCTCGATGCGCCGCGCCTTGGGGTTCGCGACGTAGGGCACGCGGATCGAGGCCGAACGGTTGCGCGCCGAGTAAGCCAGCATGACGGGCGCCTCGAACCCGGGCACCAGGCGCTTGTAGCTGTTGGTGAGCGGATTGGTGATCGCGTTCAAGGCCCGGGCGTGCTTGATGATTCCGCCGATATAAAAGAGAGCGAGCTCGCTCAATCCCGCGTAGCCGTCTCCGGTGAACAGGTTCTTGCCGCCCTTGGACAGCGACTGGTGGCAGTGCATGCCCGAACCGTTGTCACCGACGATGGGCTTGGGCATGAAGGTCGCGGTCTTGCCGTGGTTGCGGGCGACGTTATGGACGCAGTATTTCAGGATTTGGAGCTCGTCGGCCTTGCGCACGAGGCCCGCGAACTGGGTCGCGATCTCGTTCTGGTTGGCGGTTGCGACCTCGTGGTGATGCGCCTCCACGACCAGGCCCATCTCGGTCATGGCGAGCACCATGGCGCTGCGGATGTCCTGCGAGGAATCGACCGGCGGAACCGGGAAATAACCGCCTTTGACGCCGGGCCGGTGGCCCATGTTGCCGCCCTCGTAATCCTTGCCGGAGTTCCAGATGGCCTCCTCGGAATCGACACGACAGGAGGAGCCCGCCATGTCCACGCTCCAGCGCACGTCATCGAAGATGAAGAATTCCGGCTCCGGGCCGAAAAACGCGGCGTCGGCGACGCCCGTGCTCTGCAGATAGGCCTCGGCGCGCTTCGCGAGCGAACGCGGGTCCCGCTCGTAACCCTTCATGCTCGTGGGCTCGAGGACGTCGCAGCGCAAAAGCAGGGTCGGCTCCTCGGTGAAGGGGTCGAGCACCGCGCTCGCCGCATCGGGCATCAAGACCATGTCCGACTCGTTGATCGCCTTCCCCCCCGCGATCGACGAACCGTCGAACATCTTCCCGTCCTCGAAGAGTTTCTCGTCCACGGTGTGCGAGGGCACCGAGACGTGCTGCTCCTTCCCCTTGGTGTCGGTAAACCGGAAATCGACGAACTTGACGTCGTTGTCCTTGATCATTTTCAGTACATTGGCGGACATTCCTCTCTCCTGATTCTGGTGAATTCGGGGCGCCCGGTCGTGGCTGCCTGTGGCGGCCATTCTGCACGAAATATGCCCACGAGAAAACGGCGTTTGCCATCCTTTTGCCCGATCGCGACCCCCGATCCGCCCCCTTTTTGTGCAAGCCCCGCCCGACCTGCCCCGTCCTGGTGCAGTCCCTAATGAAAACAGACGGCGACCGATGCGATCTGGGGATCGTGGGCCACGGCTTGCGCAAAGCGCGCCTGCAGGGTGCGCGCGGCCGCCGGGGTGGACGCGAAATCGAGCGGCAGGCGCAGCTCGATCACAAGCCGCCCGTTCAGGTAGTGGATGATGATGTTTTCGATCGACTTGGCGGCCTCGATGTCAGCGAAATAGCGGTTCAACCGGGCCACCACCTCCGAGCGCAGCGGCAGGCGCGCATTCGTCGCCGCCCGCTCGTCGTCCTCGGGGTCGATATGGACGAGAACGTCCGCCATGTTCTCGACTTGGCGCATGAGCGCGATGCGCACCATCTCGCTGATTTGGTGGCCCTCGGACACGCTCACGGATTCGTCCACGAGGATGTGGACATCCACGAACGCGCGCCCGCCCGCGCGCCGGCTGCGCAGGAGATGCAGGGTGCGCACGCCGTCGATCGACAGGATGATGCGGCGGATGCGCTCGAGTTTTTCGCTCTCGAGCCCCGTGTCCACGAGCTCGCGCAGGGCCTGCCACGCGAGGTTCGCGCCCATGCGCACGATCAGGATCGCGACACCGATCGCGGCGATCGCATCGAGATCGCGCACCCCGAGCAGGCTGCCGGTGATGCCGACCGCGACGACCATCGAGGAAAAGACGTCGGTGCGGTAGTGCCAGGCGTTGGCATGGAGGAGTTCGGAACGCAGCCGGCCCGCGGCCCCGCGCATGTACCGGAAGAGCCCCTCTTTGACGGCGATCGCGACACATGCCATGGCGAGCGCGATGAGATCCGGGCGCGGCGGCAGGCGGCGCGCGGCGAGATCGGAGGCGGCATGCAGGGCGATCCCGACGCCCGCCCCGATCAGGACGAGGCTCAAACCAAAGGTCCCGGCGGTCTCGATGCGCGCGTGGCCGTAGGGGTGCTCCTGGTCCGCGTCGCGCGCGCCGAAATGCGCCGTCACGAACACCAGCGTATCGCTCAGCAAGTCCGACAAGGTGTGAAAGCCGTCGGCCACCAGGGCGGTGGAGCGCCCGATCAGGCCGATCCCGATCTGGCCGGCGGCGAGCGCGACATTGACGAAGAGACCCTGCAAAACCACGCGCTGGCGGCTTGCACCAGTCACCGCGGACGGCCCCCGCGCGACGGATCTCCGCCCGCGCGCGACCCCACGCGCAAGGTCACGAGCACCTCGCCTGCGTCATCGGTCCGGGCCTGCAAGACCTCGTGGCCCTCGATCCGGCACCACGCCGGAATGTCGTTGAGCGCGCCCGGATCGGTGCAGCGCACGGTGAGGACCTCGCCGCCCGCCAACTGCGCGACACGCTCCTGAACGCGCAAAACCGGCAGGGGGCACAGTAGGTGGCGCGCATCGAGATCGGGCATCATAGGTACCAGGCGACCGGCAGCTCGTGCGGCGCGAGCGGGCGCACGACACGCTCGCCCGCGGCCCCCCCGGGTCCCGCGGCGGCCACCCGCACGCGGGGTTCGTCCCGCCCTTGACCGAAACGCGCGGTGACCGCGGCCGCGAGGTCCAGGTCGTCCTCCCCGATGTCGCCTTGCACGAGCACGAGCGGCCCGTTGTGCTCGACCGCCCACAGATGCAGGAAGCGGTTGCGGTAACCCTCCAAAAACCGGTTCTCGCCTTCGCCCCGGCCGATAATCAGCTTGAAGTGGGGCCGCGGCCGGAGGTGGCGACCGACCTTCAGCAGCATGATGTCGTCGAAATCGTAGCGCCGTTCGCCGCGGCTCGCCCACAAATCGCGCAGTTTACGGGTGTAATTCTCGTCGGTGAGAAAACAGCAGCCGCCCGCCGGTTGCGCATACTGCAGTCCGTAGGACTCGGCCAGGGCGATCTGCGGTTTCCGATTGCGCCCGCTCAAACCCAAAAGCCGGTCGCGGTCGACCCAGCCCTCGCGCTCGGGCAGGGTGGGCGGGAGAAGCTTGGCGCTCAACGGCCGCAAAAGGCGATCGAAGGCCCCGGACTCCCGCGCCACGATCGGGAAGGTGTCGCGGCGCTGGGACATCGGCCGTTGCCCGAGCACCTCGCCCGTGACGAGAAAATCCCCGCCGTGCTCCTCCATCCAGGCGCGCGCCTTCCCGACCATGAAGCCCTTGCAGTCGAGGCAGGGATTGAGGTGCGCGCCGTAACCGTGGCGCGGGTTCAAGACCACGTTTCGATATTCGTCCACGACATCGACGAGGTGCAGGCGGATGCCGAGTTGTTCGGCCGCGGCCAGCGCCCCGTGACGCGGTTTGCCGGTGCCGCGGATGGCCTGCGTGTGCCCTTCGACGCAAAAGCCCGTAAAAAAGTTGATGCCCTCGACATGAAGGCCCTGCTCGAGCATGAGGCGCGCCGCCAATAGCGAATCGAGGCCGCCCGACAGCAGGACCAAGGCCTTGCGCTTCGTGTGCTCCATAGATTGCCCCCTGACCGCCCCTCGCGGGTGCGGGACCGCGTAGTATACCGCGACCGGAAAGACCGCCGCACCTTGTCCCTCGGGCCTCAGCGGGACCTTGGCGGTTTGCCGAAGGCGGCCCCGACCCATTATAGTGGCGGGGGCCTCGGGGCGCCTCAGGGACGCTGAAGCGGTCACGAACCGCCGGGGCTCAAGGCGATTCGCTCTCAACAAGGGCCGCGACGTGACATTCCAAAAACTCATTCTGGCCCTCGAGCGCTACTGGGCCAAGCAGGGCTGCGTGATCGAGCAGCCTTACGACATCGAGGTCGGCGCGGGCACCTTCCACCCCGCCACCTTTCTCGGCAGTATCGGCCCGGAGCCGCTGTATGCGGCCTATGTGCAATCCTCGCGCCGGCCGACGGACGGCCGCTACGGGGAGAACCCCAATCGCTTGCAGCGCTATTTTCAATTCCAGGTGGTCCTGAAACCCTCGCCGCTTGCGATCCAGGATCTCTATCTCGGATCCCTCGAGGCCTTGGGGATCGACCCCCGGCAAAACGACATCCGCTTCGTGGAGGACAACTGGGAATCGCCGACGCTCGGGGCCTGGGGGCTCGGCTGGGAGGTGTGGCTGAACGGCATGGAGGTGACGCAGTTCACCTACTTTCAGCAGACGGGCGGGCTCGAGTGCCGGCCGGTCACGGGCGAAATCACCTACGGTCTCGAGCGCCTGGCCTTGACCCTGCAAGGCGTCGACAGCGTCTACGACATCGCCTGGAACGAGCGGCTGCGTTATGGCGACCTCTATCGCGAGAACGAGCGCGAGATGTCGCAATTCAACTTCGAGGAGGCCGACGTCGAGGCCCTGCACACGCGGTTTCGTCAATACGAAGACGAGTGCCTGCGGCTCCTGGAACGACAACTGCCGCTGCCGGCCTACGACCACGTCCTGCACGCCTCTCATACCTTCAACCTGCTCGATGCCCGCCGCGCCTTGAGCGTCACCGAGCGCGCCCGCTACATGGGCCGCGTGCGCGCGCTCGCGCGCGCCGTGGCCGAGAATTACTACACGAAGCGCGAGGCCCTGGGTTTCCCGCGCCTGGGCGTGCGCCATGAGTAAACGCGAGGCACTTTTGCTCGAAATCGGCAGCGAGGAGCTGCCGCCCGCGGAGTTGCGCGCGCTGAGCGAGGCGCTCGCCCGGACTCTCGCCGCGGCGCTTCGTGACGCGCGCCTCCTCGCGGCCGAAGGCCCGGTGCGCGCGTTCGCGGCGCCCAGGCGGCTGGCGGTCTTGATCGAGGGGGTCGCAAGCCGCCAGGACGCGCAAGTCGTCGAGCGCAAAGGCCCGGCGGTGGCCGGCGCCTTCACCGCCGACGGCCAACCGACCGCCGCGGCCCAAGGGTTCGCGCGCTCGCTGAACGTGCCGCTCACGGCCCTGAGCCGTATCCGCACCGAGCGCGGGGAGTTTTTGGCGTACCGCGAGCGCCGGGCCGGCGAGACCCTGGCGGCGCTCTTGCCGGCGATACTCGACGGCGTGCTGCGCCATCTGCCGGCCGGACGACGGATGCGCTGGGGCACGGGCGACACCGAGTTCGTGCGCCCGGTGCACTGGGTGGTCCTGATGCACGGCCGGCGCGCCCTGAAAATCCCGGTCTTGTCGCAAACCTCCGGGCGCAAGACGCGCGGGCACCGGTTTCTCGCGCCGCGCGCGCTCGCCATCCCCGAGGCGCGCGCCTACGAGGCGGTGCTCGCCAACCACGGTTTCGTGCAGCCGGATTTCGCGGTGCGGGAGAACGCGATCCGCGAACAGGTCACGTCTCTTGCGGCGACGATCGGCGCGCGCGCCTTGATCGAGCCCGAGCTGCTGGCGCTCGTGACCGCGCTGGTCGAGTGGCCGCGCGCGGTCCTGGGCGCCTTCTCCCCGGCCTTCCTGGAGGTCCCCCGCGAGGTCCTGATCGCGGCCATGCAAGGCCACCAGAAGTATTTCCCGGTCGAGCGCGACGGCGCCTTGCTCGCGCATTTCATCACCGTCGCGAACATCGAGACGCCGTCCTTCGAACAGATCCGCCACGGCAATGAACGGGTGCTTGCGGCGCGCTTCGCCGATGCCCGCTTCTTCTGGCAAAGCGACGGGGGGCAGCGGCTGGTCGATCGCAACACCGCCTTGGCCGACGTCGCCTTTGCGCAGGGGCTCGGGAGTCTCGCCGACAAGGTCGCGCGCCTTCAGGCCCTGGGCCCCGAGATCGCGCGCGCGCTCGGACTCGACGAGGCGCTCGCGCGCCGCGGCGCGCTTTTGAGCAAGGCCGACCTCGTCACCGGCATGGTCGGGGAATTTCCCGAGCTGCAGGGGATTATGGGCGGCCATTACGCCCGCCGCGACGGGGAGGACGAGCGCGTGGCGACGGCCCTCGGCGAGTATTACCGCCCGCGCTTTTCCGAAGATGCGCTCCCGCAAAGCCCCCTCGGGCGCGTGCTGGCGCTCGCCGATCGACTCGACACGCTGATCGGCATCTTCGGGATCGGACTCGCCCCCACCGGCGACAAGGACCCCTTCGCGCTGCGGCGCGCGGCGATCGGCGCGCTGCGGATACTGGACGCCCTCGGTGAACAAGGGGCGGACCTGCCTCTGGACCCGCTCATCGCATCCGCCGCGGCCCTCTATCCGCCGGCCCTCCTCAAGCCCGGCACGACCGAGGCCGTGCGCTTGTTTCTGAACGACCGCTTGCGAGGCATCCTCGCAAGCCGCTACCCCTTGGACGCCATCGAGGCGGCGATCGCCGTCGGCGCCGAACGCGTCCACGACACCACCCGGCGGGTCGCGGCGCTCGCGCGCTTCGCGCAAAGCCCCGAGGCCCCGGCCCTGATTGGGGCCAACAAGCGCATCCGCAACATCCTGAAGCAAGCCGCGCCGAACGAGGGGCTGAGCGTCTCGCGGCTCGTCTTGCCGGCCGAGACGCGCCTGGCCGAGGCGGTTGCGGCCCTGCAACCGGACATCGAGCGCGGGGTCGCCGCGGGCGCCTACGACCAGGCACTCAAACGGCTGAGCGCCTTGCGCCCCCCGGTCGATGCGTTTTTCGAAGACGTCCTTGTCATGGCCGAAGAGCAGGACTTGCGGGAAAGCCGGCTTGCGCTGCTCGCGCGTCTCGCCTCACTCTTTGGTCATATCGGCGATGTCTCGCGCCTACGCCTTTCGGGAGAGCCCTCATGACGACCCGCCAAGATTCGTTTCGCGCCATGCACGAAGCCGTGCGGGCCTTCCACGACAAACACGACCTCAAGAACCGCGGCGGCGAGGAACTGGCCTATCGCGTGGCCCTCATGGCCGAGGAACTCGGTGAGATCTCGGCGTGTGTCACCAAAGGGAAGAGCCGTGAGGCCTTGGCCGAGGAGTGCGCCGACCTCCTGATTCTCCTCATGGGAACGGCGATCGCCGCGGATTTCGCGCTCGATGCGGCCTTCTGGCACAAAATGGAGGCGCTCATGACGCGTACGTCACGGATGGTGAACGGACGCGTGCGCGTCTCCGAGTTCCGGGACTGAAGCCATGCGGCTCGTGATCCTCGATCGGGACGGCGTTATCAATGAGGACTCGGACGACTACATCAAGAGCCCCGAGGAGTGGCGCCCCGTCGCCGGCAGCCTCGAGGCGATCGCGCGCCTCACCCAGGCCGACTTTCGCGTGGTGGTGATCACGAACCAGTCGGGCATCGGCCGCGGCTTGTTCAACGTCGATATGTTGAACCGCATCCACAATCGCATGGTCGACGAGGTCCACCACAAAGGCGGGGAAATCGACGCGATCCTGTTCTGTCCCCACGGCCCCGACGATCGCTGCCGCTGCCGTAAGCCGGAGATCGGCCTGTTCGATGACCTTGCGGCGCGTTTGAAGACAAATCTGAATGGCGCCTACGCGGTCGGGGACTCGCTGCGCGATATCGAGGCGGCGCGCGCCGCCGACGCCATCCCGATCCTGGTGCGCACCGGAAAAGGCCTGAGGACCCTGGCCCGCGGGGGGAACGCCCTCACCGGCATCGCCGTCTATGAGGACCTAGCACACTTCGTGTCCGTTTTGCTCGGGCCTGGGGTGGGACCGGCCGCGTCGTGACGGCGACTCTGCGGGCGGTCCTTTTTCAGATCGGCTTCGTGCTGTCGATCATCGTCTGGGCGCCGGTGGTCTTGGCGCTCTTCTGGCTACCACCCATACCCCGCTATCGCGTCATCCGGCAGTGGGGGCGCTTCACGACGTGGTGGCTCGCGGTGAGTTGCGGGCTCACCTATCGCGTCAAGGGGCGCGAAAACATCCCGGACGCCCCTTGTGTCTTTCTCTCCAACCATCAATCGACCTGGGAGACGCTCGCGTACCAATGGCTGTTGCCGGCGCACGTCTGGGTCTTGAAGCGCGAACTGCTCTGGATCCCACTGCTCGGCTGGGGTATGGCCTTGAGCAATCCGATCGCGATCGTCCGCGACCAGAAACGCCGCGCCCTGGATCAGGTGATCAAGCAGGGCCGCGAGCGGCTCGCGCAAGGACGCTACGTCATCATCTTTCGCGAGGGGACGCGCGTCCCGGCCGGCCGCCCGGGACGCTTCCATCTCGGCGGCGCGCGGCTTGCGCACGCCGCCGGCTGTCCCGTGGTGCCGATCGCGCACAACGCCG
>DAHWKH010000045.1 GCA_027343725.1 Acidiferrobacteraceae bacterium | reverse complement strand
CGCGCGTGAATGCCCTCTTGACCGACATGGAACGGGAAGCCCTGCGGCTCGTGGAAATCCTGAAAGGGGAGCGCGAGGCCGTCTGATGCGATTTCGCAGCCGCTCACCGGAAGAGCCCGAGATCAATCTCGTACCGATGATCGACGTGCTGTTGATGACGCTGATCTTTCTGGTCCTGACGACCAGCTTTGCGCACCAGTCGGCCTTGAAGGTGCAGCTGCCCAAGGCCTCGCCGCGCGCGCCTCTCAAGACCCATGGTCTGCGCATCGTGATCGATGCCGCCGGCGGATTCGCGGTCGACGGGCACGCCGTCGCCGGGGGCGAGCGGGCGCTCATGCGCGCGCTCGCGGCGCGCGTCACCAATCCCCGCACCCCGGTGATCCTCTACGCCGATCGCGCGGCCCCCTACCGGGCGGTGGTCCACGCCTTGGATGCCGCGCGCCGCCTGGGGCTTGCCCACATCGTGTTCGCCACCAAGGTTCGCGGTCGCTCGTGAGCGCCAGGACCCCGGCCCTTTACCGGCGGCTTCTGCGCTACGCCTGGCCCTATCGGGGCCCGTTCGCCGTGGCGATCGTCGCCATGCTCATCGGCTCGGCCACGGAACCCCTGTTCGCGGCCCTCATGCGCCCGCTTTTGAACGGCGGATTCGTGCACAAGAACCCGGAGAGCATGCGCTTGGTGCCGCTTGCCGTGATCGGCTTGTTCTTGGTGCGCGGGAGTGCCTCGTTCGCGTCCACCTACCTCACCAACTGGGTCGGACGGCAAGTGATCCTCGATATCCGCGCGCAGATGTTCGCGCGCCTCCTGTCGCTTCCGAACCGGTTTTTCGACGCGCACTCCTCGGGCGTGCTGATCGCGAAGCTCATTTATGACGTGGAGCAGGTGGCGGGTGCGGCGACCCGTGCCTTGACGACGCTCGTGAAGGACAACGCCACAGTCATCGGGCTGCTCGGATGGATGGTGTATCTCAACTGGGCGCTCACCGCGGCGATCCTGGTCGTGGCGCCGCTCATCGCCTTGATCAACCGCCGGATGGGCTCGGGTTTTCGCCGTACGAGCCGCGCGATCCAGGACTCCATGGGTGGCATTTCGCACGTGGTGCAGGAGGCGGTCGACGGCCACCGGGTCATCAAGACCTTCGGCGGCCAGCGGGAGACGCAGGCGGCGTTCGATGCCACCAATGAGAACAACCGGCGCGAGAACATGCGCCGCACACGCGTCATGGCCTCGGGCGTGCCGTTCGTGCAGTTGCTGGCGGCGACGGCGCTGTCGGGAGTCGTCTACATGGCGATGCACGAGCCGCGCGCGAACGTGGGGTCGTTCATGTCCTATGTCACCGCCATGATGATGCTGCTTGCGCCGATCAAACGCCTGACGCAGGTCAACGAAACCCTGCAGATCGGCATGGCGGCCTCGCAAAGCGTTTTCAGTCTGATCGACGAGCCCCCGGAGCCCGAGACCGGACAGCGCGCGCTGGCCGAGGCGCGCGGCGCCATCGAATACCGGCACGTGTCGTTCCGCTACCATCCCGGCGCGCGTCCGGCCGTGCACGATATTTCGTTCTCGCTGCCCGCGGGCCGCACGCTGGCCCTGGTCGGGACCTCGGGCAGCGGCAAGACCACGATCGCCAATCTCCTGCCGCGGTTCTATGACATCGAGGAGGGCGCGATCCTGCTCGACGGCATCGACACCCGCGAGCTGACGCGCGCCAATCTGCGTTCGCATATCGCCCTCGTGAGTCAGGAGACGGTCCTGTTCGATACCACGATCCGCGCCAACATCCTGTACGGCCACCGCGGCGCGACCAGCGAGGAGCGGCTGTGGGAGATCGTCGAGGCGGCGCACATCGCCGAGTTCCTGAAGGACTTGCCGCACGGGCTCGACACGGTGGTGGGGGAGCGCGGCGTGCGTTTGTCGGGCGGCCAGCGCCAGCGCATCGCGATCGCCCGGGCCTTGCTGAAAAACGCCCCGGTGCTGATCCTCGACGAGGCCACGGCCGCGCTCGACACCGAGTCCGAGCGCCACGTCCAGGCCGCGATGTTGCGCCTTATGGAGAATCGCAGCACACTGGTGATTGCCCACCGGTTATCGACCGTTGAGCACGCCGATTGCATTCTGGTCATGAGTAAGGGGCGCGTGGTCGAGCGGGGCACGCACGGGGAGCTCATGGCCTTGAACAAGGTGTATGCCCGCCTCCACCAGATGCAGTTCCATGCCTGACCCAGGCTACGCGGGCGGCTTGTGGGCGGGCCTTCTCGCCGACGTGCGCGACCGCATGACCCACAATCGGCGGCGCGCCAACGCGCGCTGGGGGTTTCTCAATCCGCCTCCGGGGTCCGGGCACGTCATCTGGATCAAGGCCGACGGCGAGCGGGCGACGGTGCGCCTGGCCTTCGAGATCGCGCGCGCGCTCGGCGAACGCCGGCCGGATCGGCGCCTGGTCGTGACCTACGAGAGCGAGTACCGCGAGTGGCTCGGCCTGCTTCGGGAGACCGAAGGCACGGGCCATGGCTTCGGTCCCACGGATCGAGCGGGCGTTGTCGCGCGTGTCCTTGCGCGTCTCGCCCCTTCCGGGGTCGTGGCCGTGGGGGATGCCTTGCGCCCGGCGCTCGCCCAAGCGCTGGGGCGGAGGGGTTTGGCGTCTTGTGTCGTGCACGGGATGCCGCCAAGCGCTGCGACCGCCTGTCGCGGGTTTCCGGGGACGGGGCGCGAGCGCGCGGCCTGGCGCGGGCGCCCGCACGCGGACGCGGCGTTGACCGCGCTGATCGTGCAAGCCCAGGTCGAACCCGTGTTTCAGGGGGTGGCGGGGGCGCACGCACGCGCCTTGTGGTGGTGGGCGGACGGCGCGGGTGACGAGGACGCCCTGATCGCGGCATGGTCGCGATCGAGACTGGCCGCCCACGACCTCCTGTTCGTGACGCACAGCAAGCGCGCACGCGTACGCCTGAGCCAGTGGGACCGCAGCCCCTTGCCCGCGGGCAGTATCGTGAGCGTCGATGAGGAACGCTTCTGGCCGGCGCTCGCCGCGAGTTGCACGGGCGTGCATCTCGTCAATCCCTCGGAACCCTTGTTGTGGACGGTCCTGGGCGGCGGGCGCGCGGTCAGCGTGCGTTCGCTCGCGGCACTCGATCTCTTGCGTCCGGCGCCTCTGCCGGAATGGTCGGATGGCGACGTCCTGCCTTTCTGGGAAGGACTCCTGGAAGATCCCGCGCACGCGCGCACCTGCGCCGATGAGGTCCGGCGTTTCTTCTGGAACGAGCGCCGGCGCGCGGCATCGGTGACCGAATCCCTGCTGCAAGAGGTCTCCGGTTGGTGACGGACCCCTGGCGGCATTGGCGACGCCTGGGCGCTTGGGCGATCCTGGGTCTGCCGGTCACGGCCCTCTATTGCGTGGTGGTGACCCTCCGCCGCGGCCTGTATCGCCGCTGCCCCGCCCTTCGCCGCGGCGCGCAGCGACCCGTGATCGTGGTCGGCAACATCACCGTCGGCGGGACCGGCAAGACACCGTTTGCGGCGTGGTTGTGCCGGGAACTGCGCGCGCTCGGCTGGCGGCCGGGACTGGTGCTGCGCGGTTACGGCGGGCGGCATCGGGGACCCTTGGCCGTCGGCCCCGAGAGCGATACGTGCATCGTGGGCGACGAGGCGGTGCTGCTCGCGCGCCGTACGGGCGCGCCGGTGGTGATCGGCCGGGACCGGGTGCGGGCCGCGCGCGCCCTGCCGGCGGACTGTGATGTCATCATCGCCGATGACGGCCTCCAGCATTACCGCCTCGATCGCCGCATCGAGATCGGAGTCCTCGACGGAAACCGGCGATTCGGCAACGGCCTGTGCCTGCCGAGCGGGCCGTTACGCGAGCCCTTGGGGCGTTGGCGCACGCTCGATTTCCGGGTTACGCAAGGGGCGCCGGCGGCGGGCGAGTGGGGCATGCGTCTCGAGGGCGACAAGGCCTTGGCGCTCGTCTCGGGGGCCTGTGTACCGGCGGCCTCCTTGAAGCGCGTGCACGCGGTGGCCGGAATCGGCCATCCGGAGCGGTTTTTTCACGCCCTTCGGGATCTCGGCCTGGAAGTGGTGGCGCACGCCTTCGCGGATCATCATAATTACGTCCCGGAGGACCTCGCCTTTGCCGATGCCATCCCGATCCTCATGACCGAGAAGGATGCCGTCAAATGCGAAGGCTTCGCTGACGCGCGGTTTTGGTACCTGCCGGTCACCGCCGCCGTCGATCCCGATCTCGCGCGGCGCATCGCGTCCCGTTTGGCAACGAAGGAGTCATAATGGACAGACGACTTTTGGACATCCTGGTGTGCCCGATTTGCAAGGGCCCCTTGCGCTACCTCCGCGAGCAGCAGGAGCTCGTCTGCAAGGTCGACCACCTCGCCTACCCCATTCGCGACGGGATCCCGGTGATGCTCGAAGACGAGGCGCGCGCGCTGAGTGACGAGGAAGCCGAGAGCCTCACCTAGTGCACATCATCATCCCGGCCCGCTTCGGCGCCACCCGGCTGCCGGGCAAACCCCTGCGCGATGTCGGCGGACGGCCCTTGATCGCGCGCGTGTGCGAGCGCGCGCGGGCGAGCGGGGCGGGGCGCGTCGTGGTCGCGACCGACGATGAACGGATCGTCGCGGCGGTGGCCGCGCACGGCGGGGAGGCGATCCTGACGGGCGAGCAGGCCTCGGGCACCGATCGGGTCGCCGAGGCCGCAAGGATCCTCGGCCTGGGCGACGAGGAGATCATCGTGAATCTGCAGGGCGACGAGCCCCTCATGCCGCCGGCCTTGCTGGCGCAGGTGGGCGCACGGCTCGCGGATGATGAGGCGGCATCGATGGCAACGGCCGCCCATCCGCTTCACGACGACACCGCGTTCGCAAGCCCGCATGTCGTGAAGGTCGTCTGCGACAGCGCCGGGCGGGCCTTGTATTTCTCGCGTGCCCCGATCCCCTGGCCGCGCTCGCGCGCGGACGCCGCCGCCTTGCGCCATATCGGCCTCTATGCCTACCGGGTCGGTTTCCTGCGGCGATTCCGCGCCTGGGGGCCGAGCCCCCTGGAGCGTTGCGAGGGGCTCGAGCAGCTGCGGGCGCTCGAGCACGGCGCGCGCATCGCGGTCGTGGTCACGCCCCTCGACCCCGGTCCCGGGATCGACACCGAGGAGGACTTGGCGCGCCTGCGGGGTTTGTGGGAGGCGGGGGTGCCATCGTCATGACGGGCGCGCGAGCCCGCGGAAACCATCCATGATCAAAGTGTTGTTTGTCTGTCTTGGCAACATCTGCCGCTCGCCCATGGCCGAGGGCATCCTGCGCGCCAAAGTCGCCGCGACCCCCCTCGCCGATCAGGTCTGGATCGACTCCGCCGGGACGCACGGCTACCACATCGGCGAGCCGCCGGATCCGCGTGCCCAGGAGACGCTGGCGCGCCACGGGATCGACATTGCGCATCTGAAGGGGCGGAAAGTGGAGAGCGTGGATCTGTCCGAATGCGATTACGTGCTCGCCATGGACGAGGAGAATAGGCGCCACCTGCAGCGCCTTCCGGGCGCTCAGCAGGGGCGCGTGCGGCTCTTTCTGGATTTCGCGCCGGCTCTCGGCGTGCGCGAGGTGCCGGACCCGTATTACGGCGGCGCGAGCGGTTTTGATCGCGTCTATGACCTGCTCGATGCCGCCGCGGATGGGCTTTTGGCCGAGATCCGCAAGCGGATCGCCGATCCCTCTTCGTGAGGCCGGACACACGCATTCCGCCCTGAGGGGTGCTGCGAGCGGTGGTCGGACGGGCGGCCGCCGGGGCCGAAGCTTCGGCTCTTGGATAGCGCTTATGGCGTCGTCACCCTCGCCTGAATACCCCTACGCCTATATCAGGATGGGCTACGCACGGGGCGCATCGGCAAGGCGCGGCTCAGAGAGACGGTTCGCGCCCTGAGACTTTGCACCCCAACCCCTCCAGCAGCGCCAGTTGCTTGGGAAGGCAGATCGTATGGAGGTCGTATTCCTCGACAATGGTCCTGCGGGCCGCCGCGCGGACGGCCAAGGACGCGGCGCGGTCGGTGAGAGCGGCAATGACGCGCTCGGCGATGCGGTGCGTGTCAAGGCAGTTGCCGCCTAAGTTATGCACTCTTGCGTTTTTCGGTTAAGGGATCGAGGGCCGCGTTGATTGCGGCCTCTCGCTCCGGATTTAAGGTGACCACGGCTATCGGCGACCAGTTGCGAGTCGGCCCCGACCAGCGACGTGGATGGTGTGCCTTAGCCTCTTGATACAGGGCATCACGGGCAGCCAGGATGGCGAGATCCTCTCCGGCGTGGCGCTGTGCCGGGCTCACATAACGGATGCCACTGTGGGCATGGTCGTGGTTATACCAATGCACGAAGGCGTGCGCCGCAACTCCGTGCGGCCTCGAGATCCGCAAAGCCTCGCTCCGGGAACTCCGGCCGGTATTTGGCGGTGCGAAAAAGCGATTCCACGAAGGCGTTGTCGTCGGAGACGCGCGGTCGTGAGTAGGAGGGTTTCACACCCAGCCAATGGAGCATGGCGAGCACCGTGGTGGCCTTCAAAGTGGCGCCATTGTCGCCATGCAGCACGGGCTTTCCGTGAAGACCATGGATTCCTTCGGCTAGCGCGGTGCGTCGTGCCAGGTGGGCGGCATGATCGTGTTAGCCCAAAGCCGTAATGTCCCCTTTCTCCAAATCTAAAATGTCCCCTTTTTGTGAGAGAGGGGACCGTGGCCAAGGAGTGCATTACGATGAGTCGGAGGGAGGTGGACCGACTGGGTGTCATTCAGGCGCTTCAGG
>DAHWKH010000003.1 GCA_027343725.1 Acidiferrobacteraceae bacterium | reverse complement strand
GGGCTCCATCACGATCCAGCCGTTGGCGCTCCCCGGGTGATCGATGGTGATCCCCCCGGGGTAGGTCCCGCCCAGGATCTCGATCGTGCCGCCGGGGCCCACCGCCTCGATGGCGTGCTGGATGGTGGCGAACGGCGTCTGCGGGCTCAGGCCGTTGTTGCTGTCGGAGCCGGTGGTGGCCACGTAGTAGGTCTGGCCGGTGCCGGCGCCGGGCGTGAGCCGCGCCTGACTCAAGGGGATGGTGCTGCCGGTGATGGGCGTGCTCCCCCCGGGGGCGCTCGCGAGCGCATGGGCGGGGGCCGCCGCGAGCGCCGCTCCCATGACGAGTCCGATCGAAGCCCGCCGCGCGGCCGAGCCCATCCCGCGGAAACACCGGCATGCCATATTCCGTTTCCCCACTGACGATTCGAGAGGGCGACGCCCACCCGCGACGCCTGCCTAGGGTGCGGTGCAGCGGGATATCAGAAAACGACTTCTGGACACGCGCAAGAGACGCGGGGATCGGCGGCGAGCGCGGGTCGATCGGGGCGATCGACGGTCGCGCGGGCTTTGCCTATTTGACGCGGCGCAGCGACGGCGCCTTGCGGGCAGGCGGCGTATCGGGCTCGGGCGGCGGCTCATCCTCGGGTTCGCCTTCGAAGGACAGCCCCTTGCCGTTCTCGCGCGCGTAAATGGCGAGCACGGCGGAGATCGGCACGACGATGGGATAGGGTGTACCGGCGAACCGCGCCTGAAAGCTTAAGACGTCCTCATTCAGGGAGAAGGCGCGCACGGCATGCGGATCGATATTGAGCGTAATGCGCCCCTCGACGATGTGGTGCGCGGGGACCTCGACACCGGGCTTGGCCGCGTTCACGACCAGAAACGGCGTGAGGCCGTTCTCCGTCGCCCACTGATACACCGCCCCTACGAGGTACGAGCGCAGGCCCGCCATCAGCCGCGCATGTCCCGCTCGGCATCGGTCAAACTGAGCGCGAAGGATTTGCGGGCGAACAGGCGGTCCGCGTAATCCAGGATCGGTTTGGCCTGCCTTGGCAACTCGATGCCGTAGTAGGGCAGGCGCCACAACAAGGGGGCGAGCGCGCAGTCGGCGAGCGTGATCTCCTCCCCGAGGAGGTAGCCTTGGTCCTTGAAGATCGGGGAAATCACGGTCAGTCCGTCCCGGATCAGGGTCCGGGCGCGGGTGGCCGCGCGCTTATCGTCCCCCTCGATCTGCGGCAAAAGATCGTACCAGTCGCGATTGAAGCGCCACAGCATCAACCGCGCGCGCCCGCGGTTCACTGGGTCGACGGGCATGAGAGGCGGGTGTGGCAGGCGTTCGTCGAGATATTCGATGATGATATGCGATTCGTACAGGACGAGATCGCGGTCCACCATGGCGGGAACCTGGTTGTACGGGTTCAGGTCCGCCAATTCCCGGGGCTTCTTTTTGAGGTCGACATGAATGATCTGGCATTCCACGTCCTTCTCGAACAACACGATGCGCGCCTTGTGACTGAAAGGGCAGCTTGTCCCTGAGTAGAGAGTCATGATCGGCTTTCTAATGGTGGGAATTGCCATCCGCATCTCCAGACCCCGACATTTCGGGGGTTACGCCGTCCTATGCGAAGGACCCGGGTCCCCGCCGCCGCTTGTCCGCTCGAAACGGGCACTTAACTTATAGGGCGCATAAAACTTATAATTTTACCTCATAATGACAAGCCCGCCTAGAGCGGACCGGGAGGCTTATGCGCATCCAACAACGTCTGAGTATCCTCGCGAAAGTCCTCTCCGGAGGCCTGGCGTTGGCCTTTCTCGTGGTTCTCGTCTGGCCGCAATGGATCGTCCGGCGCCCCACCGTCGTGGTGCACGAGGCGCCCCGCACGGCGCAGACACCGGCCGCCGACGCGCCCGGGCCGGTCTCGTACGCGAGCGCCGTGCGCAAAGCCGCCAATGCCGTCGTCAATATTAACACAGCCAAGGTCGTCTCCCCGCCGGAGCAATCGCCGTACTATGAGCCGTTCACCCATGACCCGCGGGGGACCGGCCGCAGGCGGCTCGAAACCAGCCTCGGCTCGGGCGTCATCATAAGCCGCAAGGGCTTCATCCTCACCAACTATCACGTCATCAAGGGGGCGGACGTCATCCGCGTCTTCTTGAAGGATGGACGCAGCGCGCCGGCGCGCGTCGTGGGCGTCGACCCCTCGACCGACCTCGCGGTCCTCAAAATCCACCTCCCGCGCCTCACGGCGATCACGCTCGGACACGCCTCGTCGGTGCACGTCGGAGACGTGGTGCTGGCGATCGGGGATCCCTTCGGCATCGGTCAGACGGTCACCATGGGCATCGTGAGCGCGACCGGACGCGATGAACTCGGATTGAGCTCGATCGAAAATTTCATTCAGACGGATGCCGCCATCAATCCCGGAAACTCGGGCGGTGCGCTCATCAACACGAACGGGCAGCTCGTCGGAATCAACAGCGCCCTCTACACCCACAGCGGCGGGTTTCAGGGGATCGGCTTCGCGATCCCCGTCAATCTTGCGCGCCATGTCTTCCGCCAGATCGTCGAATACGGTCACGTGATCGAGGGCTGGATCGGTGTCGTCGGCCAGACCTTGAGCCCGGCGCTGGCGCAGACCCTCAAGCTGCCGGGCCGCATCCACGGCGTCCTGGTGGACGGGGTCTACCCGAAAAGCCCGGCGCAACGCGGTGGACTCCGGCCGGGCGACATCATTTCCGCCATCGACGGACACCCGCTCCAGAGCGCCAACAAGGCCTTGCTCACGATCGCCGACACCAAGCCCGGCACGCGCCTGGCCCTCACCATCCTACGCGCGGGCCACCCCGTGACGCTCACGGTATCGGTGGCGACCCGTCCGCCGATCCCGGCGTCGGCGCCCCCCGAGCGGCCAGCGCCCCATTAGGGCTTCGGGGGGGCCGGCGGGCGCCTGCGACGCCTACGGCGCCTGCGCGGGGGCGCGGACGGGTCCTCGGGCACGGCCGGCTCCTGCGCCACCGGCACGAGGGCCGTTTCGTCCGCCGCCTCGGAGACGGCCGGCCGCCTCCGTACGCGGTAAGCCACCAACAACCCGGCTTCGAAGAGGCCCCACATCGCAAGCGCGAGCAGCGTCTGCGAAAACGCGTCCGGCGGGGTGATGATCGCCGCCAGCACAAAGGCCCCCAAAATGACGTAACGGCGCTTGGAGGCCAGCGTCTCCGGCTTCAAGATGCCCATCATCGAGAGGAGAACGATGGCGACCGGGACCTCGAACGCGACCCCGAACGCGAAAAACAGCGTGAGAACGAAACTCAAGTAGGAATTGATGTCCGTCATGACGCGCACGCCCGCGGGCGCTGCGCGCGCGAAGAACCGAAAGGCGAGCGGAAAGATCAGAAAATAGGCAAACGCCATGCCTGTGTAGAAGAGGGTCGCGCTCGAAAGGAGGAGCGGAGTGACGAGGCGCCGCTCCCTTTGATACAGGCCCGGGGCCACGAACGCCCAGACCTGATAGAGGATGTAGGGCACGGCGATGGCGAGCGCCACGGCAAAGGTGAGCTTGAGCGGCGCGACGAAGGTCGACGTCAGGCTCGTCGCGATCATCGCACCGTTTTTGGGGAGCACCGCCGTCAGCGGCCGTGCGAGCAACTTATAAAGCGTGTTCGCGAACGGGAACAACGCCACGAACACCACGAACACCGCCACCGCGGAACGCAGGAGCCGGTTCCGCAATTCCAAAAGGTGTTCGATAAAGCTGGCTTCCGCGGTTTCAGGCGCCTTCGCCGCCACCATGAGACTTCCCTATGTTAGGGGCGCCCGAGGAGGCCCGCGCCCGGCCGCGCCGGCGATGTCGCCTACGGCGCGGCGCCCGGTTCGCGGGCGTGGACGACTCGCGGCCCGCGGCCGACGGCGGCGGCAAACCGTCCGGGCTGTCATCGCCGACCGACCACTCCCGAGGGACCACGGATTCCTCGAGCAGCGACCGGGTCCGCTGCCACTCGTCGTTCAGTTCCCTGAGCGGCGCGAGGTGCTCCGTGCCGACCTGCTCGTCCAGATCCTCTTTGACCTTGTTCATGTAGCGGCGCGCGCGGCCCATCCAGCGCCCGGCGGAGCGCGCGACGTCCGGCAGGTGCCGCGGATCGAACACGATCACGGCGACGATACCGATGATCAGGAGTTCGGAGAAACTGAAATCGAACATCGAGCCTTAGCCCTTGCGGTTCCGGTTCCGCGCCTTCGGTTTCCCGGCCGGATTCGCCTCGGCGTCGATGATGCGGCCCGACTTCTGGCGCGTCAACGACTCAGCGGCCGCGTCATCCGTCTTCTCGCTCTCCTCTTTCACGGCGCTGCGGAAGCTCTTGATGGCGTTTCCAAGGTCACTGCCGACATTGCGCAGTTTGCTCGTCCCGAACAACACCACCACGATCACAAGGATGACCAGGAGATGCCAGATACTGAAAAAATCCATTGCCGCCTCCTAAAAACCGGGCAGACGACCGCCACCCAGCACATGAATATGCAAATGCGGGATTTCCTGGCCGCCCCCGGGACCGGTATTGATGATGGTCCGAAAGCCGTCGGCCAACCCGAGCGTGCGCGCCACCTCCGGCAGGATCGCGAGGGCATGCGCGAGAAGCGGCGCTTGGTCGGGCTTCACATCCGTCAGGCTCGCGATGTGGTCGCGCGTGATCACCAGGGCGTGTACGGGGGCCTTGGGGTATTTGTCGGCGATGACGATCAGCTGATCGTCCTCGTAGAGACGTGGGACCGGAACGCGGTTTTCGACAATCTGACAAAAAATGCAGTCCGCCATAGGGCTACCTCTCGTGCCGGTGCGCTTTCTCCTCAAGCCCCGGCCGGCCGAACCGGCGCTCGAGTTCGGCCATGACCTGGTCCGGACTCAGATCCAAAAACGCCAGCATCACGAGGCTGTGGAACCACAGATCCGCGGTCTCGTGAACCACCTGTCCGGCCTCTCCGCCCTTGGCCGCGATCAGGACCTCGGCCGCCTCCTCACCCACCTTCTTGAGGATGGCGTCCAGGCCCTTGCCGTAGAGCGAGGCGACATAGGATTGTGTCGGGTCGGCGTTCCGGCGCTCCCGTAGAACGGCGAACAGCCGCGCCAGGACGTCCTCGGGCGTATCGTTCATTCTACTCGCAAATCGGTCATTCGTCGCCCGACCCCCCGTAAATCTCCTCGGCGGTCTTCAGGACCGGGTCGACCGGCGTGAAGGCCCCGTCGGAAAAGCGCGCGTAGAAGCAGCTTTCGCGGCCCGTGTGGCAGGCGATCCCGCCCACCTGCTCCACCGAAAGCAGGAGGGCGTCCCCGTCGCAATCGAGCCGTACCTCCTTGAGACGCTGGATATGGCCGGATTCTTCCCCTTTCCGCCACAGTCGCCCGCGCGAGCGCGACCAGTAGACCGCGCGCCCCTCGGCGAGACTCAGGCGCAACGACTCGGCCGTCATCCACGCGAGCATCAGCACACGCCCGGTTGCCGCGTCCTGGGCGATGGCCGGGACCAAACCGTCGCCGGACCACTTGATCTGACTCAGGAAACCCTCATCGCTCATAGGCGCACCTCGAGCCCCTGGGCCGCCATGTGTTCCTTGGCGGCCTGGACCGTGAATTCGCCGAAATGAAAAATGCTCGCCGCCAACACCGCATCCGCGTGGCCGTCGCGGATGCCCGCGACCAGATGATCGAGGGTCCCGACCCCGCCGGAGGCGATCACCGGCACCGATACGCTCAAGGCCACGGCGCGCGTCAAGGCGATATCGAAACCGTCGCGGGTCCCGTCCCGATCCATGCTCGTCAGGAGAATCTCGCCGGCCCCGAAATCCGCCATCCGCGCCGCCCACTCGATCGCGTCGAGGCCGGTCGTGCGCCGGCCCCCGTGGGTGAAGACCTCCCAGTGCCCATCGACCCGCTTGGCGTCGACCGCCACCACCAGGCATTGGGCGCCGAAACGGTCGGCGACCTCCTTCACGAGGTCCGGCCGGAGCACGGCCGCGGAATTGATGCCGACCTTGTCCGCGCCGGCGTTCAACAACCGGCGCACATCGGCGACCTCGCGCACGCCGCCGCCCACGGTCAGGGGGATGAAGACCTCGGCGGCGATCGCTTCGACGACGCTGACCATCGTCTCGCGCCCGTCATGGCTTGCGCTGATGTCGAGAAACGTGAGCTCGTCGGCGCCGCTTTGATCGTAATAGCGCGCCGCCTCGATCGGATCCCCGGCATCGCGGATCTCCTGGAAGCGGACCCCTTTGACGACGCGACCGCGATCGACGTCGAGACAAGGGATGACCCTCTTGGCGAGCATCAGGCGGCGGCGCCGCTGCCCGAACGGTTCAGCTCATCGGCCAGGCCCTGGGCCTCCTTGAGATCCAGGCTCCGCTCGTAAAGCGCGCGCCCGACGATCGCGCCTTCGATGCCGGAGTCCGCCACCGCGCACAAGCGGCGGATGTCGTCGAGGCTCGCGATCCCGCCCGAGGCGATGACCGGGATCGAGATGGCGGCGGCGAGCTTGCGGGTATCGTCGACATTCACGCCGCCCATCATGCCGTCACGCCCGATATCCGTGTAAATGATCGCCTCGACCCCGTCATCCTGATAACGATGCACGAGATCGACCACGTCGTGCCCGGAGAGCTTTGACCACCCGTCGGTCGCGACCTTGCCCTCCTTGGCATCGAGGCCGACGAGGATATGGCCCGGGAATTCGGCGCACATGTCGCCGACGAAATGCGGCATGTTCACGGCCTTGGTGCCCAATATGACGTAGCGCACGCCCACGTCGAGGTAGGCCTGGATCGTCTCTTCGGTCCGTATCCCGCCGCCCACTTGGATGACGACGTCCGGGTAGTGGCGCGCGATCGCCCGGATCACGGCGGCATTGACGGGCTCCCCGGCAAACGCCCCGTTCAGATCCACGATATGCAGGCGCTTCGCCCCCTCGGCCACCCATTTCCCCGCCACATCCACCGGGTCGTCCGAAAAAACGGTGTGGTCCTCCATGCGGCCCTGCCGTAAACGCACGCACTGGCCGTCTTTGAGGTCAATCGCAGGAATGATTAGCATTACTCGCTCCGCCCGTTCCAACCCACAAAATTCTCGAGTAATCGCAGTCCGGCACGCTGACTCTTTTCCGGATGGAACTGCACGGCAAAGATGTTTTCATAGGCCGCAGCCGAAGTAAAGGGAAGCCCGTAGTCGGTCACCCCGGCCGTCTGCGGCGAGGACGCGGTGTCGGCATAATAACTGTGCACGAAGTAGAAGCGGCTGTCCTCCTCGATCCCGGCCCACAGCGGATGGGGGCGCACCTGATGCACGCGGTTCCAGCCCATGTGCGG
>DAHWKH010000164.1 GCA_027343725.1 Acidiferrobacteraceae bacterium | reverse complement strand
CGTGCGGCCGACCATCGGACTGTCGGTGCTCAATCCGAAGCGGGCCGTGAAAAGACGCGGTGATCCGGTGTGCAGGGCGGCGCTGCGCGGCAGCATGTGCGGCGCGACGAGCCAGAGGTACACGATGCCGACGAGGCCTGCCGTGACCGCGGGCGCGGTGAACGCGAACATGCCGAGAGGGGGGAGGCCCATCTTGCCGGCGATGCCGATGACGAGCAGGTTCGTCGATGTGCCGATCGTGGTCGCCATTCCGCCGATCAGGGTGGCAAACCCCATCGGCATGAGCAGCCGCGCGGGGCTTTCCTGGGCGCGCGCCGCGATGCCTGTGAGCAGCGGCATCAGCAGGATCACCACCGGTGTGTTGTTGATGAACGCGCTGGTCGTTGCCGCGATCAGCAGGGTCAGCAAGAACACCATCTGTGGTGCTCGGTCCCACAAGTGCCCCAGGGTCCGCCCGACCGGCTGCAACGCACCCGTTTCCACGACCCCTTGGCCGACGATCATGAGGCTTACGATGGCGATCAGCGGGGGATCGCTGAAGCCCGCGAGCAGAGCCGATGGCGCGAAGGTCTGTCCGGCCTGCGTGAAAGGCGCCCCGGTGAAACCGATGAGGAGAGCCGCGAGGACGGCGAGCGCGGCGGTCGCGAGCGGAACCCGCGGGTGGCTGAAAAGGCCAAGCGAGACCGCCGTGGCGATCAGCACGAAGGCCGCGTGCGCGTTGGGTATGGGGGGCACGTTTTTGCGCCTTTGCCGGACCGACCGGCGCTTTTGTGGGCCCACTTTCAAACGGGCACGGCGTGCCTGTCAAGGGGGCGCCTACGGACGGCCCCTCGGCATCATCGTTTCCCGATGGCGTCTCGCGGCGCGCGCCTGCGGCGTTTCGCGGTGACCCTCTATCGTCTGCTGGACAAATACCGGATAGCCGTCTCGCGCGGCGATGGCAGCGATGCGAGGCCGCGCCCCAACGGATCCCTGCGCGCGTTGAACCCCAAAGGCCCGCGCCCGTGCCCCCCCGGCTTTGCAGTCACTCGGCGAGCCGCTAAAGTGCTCGTACAAGGCCGGCGCCCTGCGCGTTCTGTCGGATCCGGAGCCGGCCGGTGATCGCCGTTCGGAGGGGTTTTCCATGATCGTCGGCGGACTGATGCATGCAAGCCTACTGGTGAGCGATCTGCCGCGCGCCCTCATGTTCTACCGGGACGTGCTCGGCCTTGCGCCCTGCGAGCGCCCCGAATTGGGATATCCCGGGGCGTGGTTCGCATTGGCCTCCGGCCAACACCTCCACCTGCTGGCCTTGATGCCCCCGGACACCCCCGAGACCCCCCGCCCCCCGGGGCGTGACCGCCATCTGGCGTTCGCGGTCTCGGATCTGGCGGAACTCGAGCGCCGTCTCGGTCGTTTCGCGGTCCCCTTCTCCCGCAGCCGCTCGGGCCGCGCGGCGATCTTTTGCCGGGACCCCGACGGTAACGCGCTCGAGTTCATCGCGAGCGCCCCCGAAGGACATGCGATCGCAGGCACCCCGCGCGGGACCGGCGTATGAAGCCTGCGGTCGCCGTTTATCAGGGCGAGAGGCTCGGGCGATACGGCTTCGGGCCCGGGCACCCCTTCGGCACGGACCGCCTGGCGGCGTTTCTGGCCGAGTTCGCGCGCGCGGGGCTCGATCGCAAGGTGCAGTGGCGGCCCTCGGTCGCGGCCAGCGATGCGGATCTTGCCGCTTTTCATACGCGTGAACACATCGAGCGGGTGCGCGTTCAGTCGCAGAGCGGCCGCGGTTGCCTCGATTCCGGCGACACGCCCGCTGTCGCGGGCATTTTCGAGGCGGCGGCCCATGTCGTGGGATCGGTGTTGGCGGGCGCGGATCAGCTGCTGGCGGGGGAGGTGTCACGGGTGTTCGTGCCGATCGCCGGCCTTCACCACGCGCGCCGCACGCACGCCGCGGGATTCTGCGTCTTCAACGATATCGGCGTCGTGATCGAGGCGTTGAAGCGGCGCGGGTTGCGCCGCATCGCCTACGTCGACATCGATGCCCACCATGGGGACGGTGTCTATTACGATTTTGCGACGGATCCCTGTGTGTTCGTGGCGGACGTTCACGAGGACGGGCGGTTTTTGTACCCGGGCACGGGTGACCGCGAGGAGCGGGGTCTGGGCGCGGCTCAGGGCTGCAAGCTCAACGTCCCCTTGCCCCCGGGGGCGGATGACCGGAGCTTTATGGCGGCGTGGGACGAGATCGAGGCCTTCGTGCGCGCGGGCCGCCCCGAGATCATCGTGTTGCAGGCCGGCGCCGACAGCATCGCCGGCGACCCGCTGACGCATCTCGCCTTCACGCCCGCGGCGCACCGGCATGCCGCGCGCCGCCTGTGCGCCGTGGCCGCGGACACGGCCCAAGGGCGCGTGCTGGTGACGGGCGGCGGCGGTTACCACCGCGACCATGTCGCAAAGACCTGGACCGCGGTCGTCGCGGAGTTGCTCGCCGACTGTTGACGGGTATCGCCCGTGCACGGGCGCGCTCAACCTTTGGACGGAGACCCAAGCGGCGCCCTCGGGTGCAGGATGATCCTCTCCAGTGCGATCGATCGCGGGTTAGGCCCGCCATCTCGGGAGGGGACCACGAAGCCGTTTTTCCTGGGCGTGCTCACGACCCTAGTCGCGTTGCTCGCGGGCGCTTATGTCCTGTTACGCAGCGGGACGATCCCGGTGAACGCCGACAGCAAGCCCTTGCCGCTCGAGATCTGGGCGGCGCACACGGCTTTGCGGGCCGCCGTGCGGCGCGATTCACCCAAAGGCCCCGATCCGGTCCCCGCGACGCCGGGCCACCTGATGCGCGGGCTGCGCCTCTATACGACCCATTGCACCATCTGCCATGGGACGGTGCGCGGCAATGCCGCAGCACCCCCTCTGGCGCGGGGCGAATACCCCAGGCCGCCGCAATTCGCAAGCCACGGCGTCGAGCGCGGTCGTCCCGGGGCGATCTTTTGGAAGATCGCCCACGGGATCCGATGGACCGGCATGCCGTCCTGGAAAAGGACCCTGACCGACCACGAGATCTGGACGCTTGCGCTGTTCCTCAAACACATGGACCGCCTGCCTCCCCCGGTCGCGCGCGCGTGGCGGCACGTCAAGGTCGCCCCCTGGCCCCTGCCGTCCCACCCATAAACGGAACGTGTCTTTGGGCGCGGGCGGCCGGCGCGGCGTCAGGACGCGAGCCGCAGCTCCACCTTCATCCACCCGTCCTCGCGCTTGTCGAAGGCCTTGTAGGCATCGAGCGCGCTCTCGAGCGGCCGCTGTTGCGTGAGGATTTTGCGCGGGTCGACGGCGCCGGAGCGCACGGTTTCGATGAGGGTGGGCAGATAGGTGCGGTGATGGCAGTTGCCCGTGCCGATGCGGATGTTCTTGTTCATCGCCTGTCCGACCGGGAAGAACCGGTCGCTTGGCGGGTAGACGCCGATGATCGCCAGGCGCCCGGCCTTGGCGAGTCCCGCGATGGCCCAGGCGAGCGCCTGGCTCGGGGCATCCCCCGGATGCCAGTTGCCGTTCGCGGGGTGGGCGTGCGGCGCGATCTCCGCGACCTCGCCCGCCGCCTGGCGGCCGTCATTCGAGTGAGCGGGGCCCGAGGCCGCGGCCTCGGCGTCGACGCCGACCGCGTCGATCGCGCAGTCGGGTCCGATGCCGCCCGTCAGCGCGTGCAGCACCTCCACCGGGTCCTCGGCGTTGAAGTCGATGATCTCGGCGCCCTGGCGCTGGGCCATCTGGAGGCGCGAGGGGATCTTATCGATCGCAAAGATGCGGCCGGCGCCGAGCAGCTTGGCGCTCGCGATCACGAACTGGCCGACCGGCCCGCAGCCAAAGACCGCGACGCTCTCGCCGGGGCGGATGCCCGCGAGTTTCGCGCCGAAGTAGCCGGTCGGGAAGATGTCCGACAACAGGATCGCCTGATCATCGCTCACCGATTCGGGCAGGACCACCGGACCCACTTGCGCATACGGGATGCGCGCGCGCTCGGCCTGGAGTCCCTGAAAGGGCCCGGAGCCCCTAGGTCCACCGAAGAATGCCGTGCCCGCGAGCTTGCCGTGGGGATTGGCGTTGTCGCATTGCGCGTAGTAGCCGGCGCGGCAGTAGGAACAATAGCCGCACGCGATGGTGGAGGGGATGACGACGCGGTCCCCGGGGCGCAGATTGCGCACGCCCGAGCCGACCTCCTCCACGACGCCGACCCCTTCATGGCCGAGGATGGTCCCGGGCTGCATATCCTCGAGCGTCCCGCGCACCATATGCAGGTCGGTCCCGCAGATGGCGCTCGCGGTCAGCCGGACGATGGCGTCGTCGGGTTTTTCCAGCCGCGGCTCGGGGACATTGTCGAGTCGGATATCACCAATACCGTGAAAAACGACGGCTTTCATGAGGGCCTCCCGGCGGTCCATCCGCGAATGCCGACATCCTAAGGCCTGCCGGCGCCTCGCTCTTCGGATGTTTGCCGGAGCCTTGAGCGCGCGGCCTTTCGGGCGATTGCCTTCGCTCGCGCAGGCCTTGCAGAGTAGGCGCCGCGGCCTTGCAGCAGAGGGTAAGCCTATGATCTCCCCCCTTCCAGGCTCATCGAGTGGGTTGAAGCATGCGCGCGCAAGCCGCGGTCGCGGCCTGCCGGAAGGGCTTGCGCCCGTCTGCGTCGAGACGGTTTTTACGGCGATGTTCGCCGCCACCAATCGCGTGGCGCCCGCGCGCGAGAACCCGCCTATCGTGTTGGTGCACGGCCTCGTCATTGCCGGCGCCTACCTGTACCCGCTCGCCGCCCTGCTCGCCCCGAAGGCGCGCGTCTATGTGCCGGACCTCCCCGGCTACGGCTTCAGCGCGGCGTCACACACCCTGTCCGTGGCTGGGCTTGCCGATGCCTTGGCGGCGTTTCTCGATGCGCGCGGAATCGTGCGCGCGCAGTGTGTCGGGAACTCCTTCGGTTGCCAGGTGCTCGCGGAATTCGCGCTGCGTCACCCCGGGCGTGTCGACCGGCTCGTATTGCAGGGCCTGACGGTCGATCCCGAGGCGCGCAGTGCGCGCGCGCAACTCATACGGCTTGTACGGAATACCCCCTACGAGGCGCCGAGCCTCGGGCGGCTGACGATACGCGATTATCGGCGCGCCGGTTTGATGCGTGCCCTCAAGGTCGCGCGCTTTGCGCTCGCCGACCGTGTCGAGGACAAACTCCCGGCGATCACCGCCCCGACGCTCCTCGTGCGCGGCGACAAGGACCCCTTGATGCCCGAGGTCTGGGCCGAGCGCGCGCGCGACCTGCTGCCCGATGCGCGCCTCACGGTCATTGCCGGCGGCCACGCCGTGCATTACACCGCACCCTACCGGATGATGGGCGCGATCGCGGCGTTTCTCGGGCTTTCCGCATGAGAGCGCCCTTGATCGCCAATTTCGACTCCGCGGCGGCGATGGTGCGCGCGACGGCTGCGGCCTTGCGCGGCGAACCCTTTTCCCTCTTGGGTGTGCTGCCCAAGCGCTGGACGCCCTTGCTCAAACCGCTGCTCGCGGGGCTCAATCGCCTGCCCCAGCGCGTGCGCGAACGCGCCTATATCACAAGCGGCTGGAGGGAGGCGCTGCCGCCGGAGCGGCTCGCCACGGTGGAGATGGAGAGGGTGGCCGAATGGGTCGTCGCCCAATATCCGAAGCGCGCGTACCCCGCGGTCATGATCGGGTCCTCCAACGGCGCCGCCGTGCATCTGTGCGCGGCCTTGGGGATTCCGTGGCTGCCGCAGACTGTCCTCATCCCCGTGCGCCGCTCGGGCGTGCCAGTCGATGAGCCGCGCGCGGAGATGGCGTGGGGCCAGGGCGTCGCCCGACCCTTGCTCGCCGCCAACCCCGAGATCGAACTCCACCACATGCACGACCCGAATCAGGATCGCCTCATGATCCACAAAATGGCCTATTTCCGCGTGAAATGGCGCCGCCTCCCGGCGGCCTACGCGCGCTTTCTCACGAGCCGCCTCGGTCGCGGCGCGAGCCTTGTGATCCTGAATTGCGAGCTGTCATGGCCCGTCACGCTGGCCGGCGAGCGCCACGTCTTTCAATTCGGGGCCCCAGGCGGGGCGAGTGTCGAGGAATACCGCTCGGGCGGGCCGCGCGTGCGCCGCTACCTCGAACGTTACGGCTCGCCGCACCGCTCGTGGGACCCGCCGGCCGCCGATGGGCGCCGGCCGGAGGCTGAATGGGGCTTCGAGCCGGCCCTGCGCGCCGATCTCGAGCGGCTTGCGCGCGCGCAGTCCGTGTCCCTGCGGGAACTGCGTTTTCGCCAACCGCAGGACTTGAGCCCGCTCGTTGCCGATTTCTACGAGGAGGCTTACGCGCGCAAGGCGCGCGCTCACAAGATCCTGCTCGCGGAAACCTTTATCCTGATGGAGCCCTCCTGGGCCTTGCGCGCGGGTGCCGTGCCCTTCTGGACGCTGTTCAACGACAGCTACTCGGCGCGCGCCCTGAAGGACTATCTGCGCGCGCGCACGCCGTTCGATGTGGTCGATATCCTGTTGTTCTCCCACGGCACCGAATCCATCGGATGGGAGTCGAGTACCGGCTGGCGCGCCCTCCCGGATGGCCGCAGTGCCGATCTCGCGGGTGCCGATGCCGGCATCTATCCGCGCGATTTCGCGATCTTCGCGCGTTATGCCGATGCCCTCTGGCGGCGCCTGGGGCCGCGCCATTCGCTGCCGCCGGCGCGCGATCTGCGCGAGCTGGAGCACTTCCTGGATCAGAACGGCAGTCGTTACGCCGTGCAGTGGGAGACCGTGCCCGCGGGCGCGACCCGGGGGCAGGCGCCTTGAGGCACGCGGTCGACAAGACAAAAAAAAGGGGGGCGTTGCGCCCCCCCGTGTTGCCGATGCCGCCTACCAGAGGAACCAGGCGAGCAGGTAGAGGCTGTTGCTGCTCGAGGCGCCGGCACTTGTGCCGTCAAACTTCGTGTAGGCCGTGTACTGGAGGGAGAACTGGGTGTTTTCCCAGGGCAGATACGTCAGGCGCGTCTCGAAACCGGTAGAGGCCGGGCTCCCGTTCACGCCGGTTTTATACCATGGCACGTCGTTGGTGCCGCTGGTGTTGAAAACGCTCTCCGCCACCTGGTAATGCAGGCCGAACTGATAGGTGCCGGTGAGCCGCGCCTCGTTCAAGTACTGGTGTTGGACTGCCGCGATACCCGTGGCGTGCGACGAGGCGAGGTCCTGATACTCGTGGACGTCGGTCGCATACAGGGTCAGGAGATCCGGCCCGAAGTGGTGATAGAACTCACTGTCGACGGCGACGTCGGTGTACTGATCGCTGACACTTGGGGCGCCCACGCCGTAAAAGCCGCCCTTGAAGGCCGCGTGCATGCCGAAGGTCCCGACCTCGAGGTAAC
>DAHWKH010000154.1 GCA_027343725.1 Acidiferrobacteraceae bacterium | reverse complement strand
GGGTGATGGAGGGGTTGTCCGATTTGCGCGAGATCTTGTCGATCTCGTCGATGTACACGATCCCCGTCTGCGCCTTCTCGACGTCGTAGTCGCACTTCTGGAGCAGCTTCTGAATGATATTCTCGACGTCCTCGCCGACATAGCCCGCCTCGGTGAGCGTGGTCGCATCAGCGATCGTAAAAGGCACATTCAAAAGCCGCGCCAGGGTCTCGGCGAGCAGCGTCTTGCCGGAGCCCGTGGGTCCGATCAGAAGGATGTTGCTTTTCGACAACTCGACGTCGCCGATCTTTTCCTGATGCTCGATCCGCTTGTAGTGATTGTACACGGCCACCGACAACACCTTTTTCGCGGTCGCCTGTCCGATCACGTATTCATCCAGAATCTGTTTGATCTCCCGGGGCTTCGGGAACTTGTTGCGCGCAAGCCCGATCTCGGCTTCTTCCTGAACCTCTTCGCGAATGATGTCGTTGCACAGCTCCACGCACTCGTCGCACACGAATACCGAGGGGCCCGCAATCAGTTTGCGGACTTCGTGCTGGCTCTTGCCGCAAAACGAGCAATAGAGCAACTTCTCGCCCTTGCCATCATGCTTGTCATCTGCCATCGCTGAACCTCACTCAATCGATCCTGCCCCAGGCCACGGGCACCGACACCCTCAGTCTAGCACATCTCCCTCCGTCCCTATTTACGCTTGTCGATCACGGAGTCAATCAGCCCGTAGGTTACGGCCTCCGCCCCTTCCATGAAATTGTCGCGTTCCGTATCGTGCTCGATCCGCTTGATGTCCTGACCGGTGTGTTTGACCAGGATCTGATTTAATCGTTCGCGCACCCTCAGGATCTCGCGCGCGTGGATATCGATGTCCGTGGCCTGGCCCTGAAACCCTCCGGACGGCTGGTGCACCATCATCCGCGCGTGCGGCAGAGCATGGCGCTTGCCGCTCGCGCCGCCCGCCAGAATGAGGGCGCCCATGCTCGCGGCCTGGCCGATACAGACGGTACTGACGTCCGGCTTAATAAACTGCATTGTATCGTATATGGCAAGCCCCGCCGTCACGGCCCCGCCGGGGGAGTTGATATAGATGTGGATATCCTTGTCGGGATTCTCCGACTCGAGGAACAACAGCTGGGCCACCACCAGGTTCGCCATGTGGTCCTCGACCGGCCCCACCAGGAAAATGAGGCGCTCCTTCAAAAGCCGCGAATAGATGTCGTAAGCGCGCTCACCGCGGCCGGTGGTCTCGATGACCATGGGCACGAGCCCGAGGGCGCGGGGTGTCAAATCATCAGCGAGTTCGGTCTTCGTCATGACCCGTCCTAAAAGTGGTTGGATGTGAGTTCCTCGAAGCGCACGGGGGAATCGCTCACCTGCGCCTCGCTCAACAGTACGTCGACGGCCTCGTCCTCGAGCACCAGCGATTCCGCTTCCGCGACCCGCTCCGCCTGACCGTAATACCATTCGACGAACCGCGCGGGTTCATCATAATCCGCCGCCATGTCCTCGACGCGCGCGCGTACCTTTGCGTCCTCGGCCTTCAGGCCGCGAACGCGAATCAGCTCCGAGAGGATGATCCCAAGCGCGACGCGCTCGGCGGCCCGTTCCCGGAACGGCGCGTTGTCCGCCGGCAGGCCCTCGGTCTTGACGCCCTGGCTTGCGAGCTCCGCGCGCGCCGCCTCGCGCAGGCGCGCGGCCTCGTTGTCCACCAGCACCTGCGGCACAGCGAGGGCATTGACCTCCCGCAAACGCGCGAAGACCGCGCCTTTCAGGCGCTCGCGCAGCCGCCGCTGGGCCTCGCGTTCCAGATTGCTGCGGACCTCGGCCTTGAGTGTGTCCACGGTGGCATCGGCGACCCCGAGCAGGCGCGCAAACGCCTCATCGACGGGCGGCAGAACGGGCTCCGCGACCTCCTTCACCGTCACCGCGAACCGCGCCTCCTTGCCGGCGACCGCCGCCACCCCGTAGTCCGCGGGAAAATGCACCACGACCTCACGCTCGGCCCCGGCTTGCGCCCCCTTGAGGCCGGCCTCGAAATCCGCCAGCAGGCCGCCGGTCCCTAGGACCACGCGCTGCCCCTCGGCACTGCCCCCGGGGAACGGCTCGCCCGCGATCGTGCCCGTGAAGTCGATCGTGAGCCGATCGCCGTCTTGCGCCGGCCGCTCGACCGCCTGCCACGTCTGGCGCTGGCGGCGCATCACCTCGATGGTGCGCTCGACGTCCTCATCGGTGACGGTGCACGTCGGCCGCTCGACCGCCACCCCCTTCAAATCGAGCCGCGACACCTCGGGGTACACCTCGAAGATCGCGGTATAGCGCATATCCTGGCCCCGGCCGATGGCCTCGGGCTGGATCGCGGGCCCGCCGACGGCCTTCAGCCCCTCCTGGTTCAGCGCCTCGTAGAAGCTGTCGCGCATGAGATCCTGCGCCACCTCGTCCAGGAGCTTCCCGCCGTATTGCGTCTCGACGACCTTGAGCGGGGCCCGCCCGGGGCGAAAACCCGCGAGTCGCGCGGTGCGCGCCAGGCGCTTCAGGCGCTCGCTGAACTCCCGCTCGAATCGCTCGGCCGGCACGGCCACGGTCATACGCCGGCCCAGACCCCCGGTTGCTTCAATGGATACTTGCATGCTCATTCTCGTGATGATGTTGGGATAAACGCGCGGCCCGTCGATCATACCCATTCCCGGACGAGCGGCCAATACGGACGCCGGGCCGGGCCGGCGGGCCGTGAGTTGGAGTGGTGCGAATGGGGGGACTCGAACCCCCACGGGTTTCCCCACTGGAACCTAAATCCAGCGCGTCTACCAATTCCGCCACGTTCGCTGGCGCCGTCTCCACGTTAACACAAGCCCACTCGGGCGGCCAGTGAGGGGCCCGCCCCGCCTAGGGGGCCGTCAAACGCCGCAGGGCCTCTTCGTACTTGGCGACGGTTCGGCGCACGACCTCGGGCGGCAGGGCGGGCGCCGGCGGGCGCTTGTCCCAGGAGAGCGTCTCGAGATAATCCCGCACGTACTGCTTGTCGAAGCTCTCCTGGGCACGCCCCGGCGCGTAGGAGTCCGCGGGCCAGAAGCGCGAGGAATCCGGGGTCAGGACCTCGTCGATGAGCACGAGACTGCCGTCCGCGTCGAGCGCAAACTCGAACTTGGTGTCGGCGATGATCACGCCGCGCGCGCGTGCGTGGGACGCGGCTTGGATGTAAAGGGCGAGGCTCACGTCGCGCACCGCGCGGGCGACGTCCCGCCCCAGCAGACGCTCGGCCTCGGCCCACTCGATGTTCTCGTCATGGGCCCCCGGCTCGGCCTTGGTCGAGGGCGTGAACAGGGGTTCCGGCAGGCGCTCGGACTCGCGCAGGCCGGCGGGCAGCGGCACGCCGCCCAGGCGGCCCGTTTGCCGATACGCCTTCCAGCCCGAGCCCGCGAGATAGCCGCGCACGATCGCCTCGATCGGCAACGGCCGCAGCTTGCGCACGACCATGGCGCGCTCGGCGATGCGCGCGCGTTCGGCGGCGTCCGGGACGACGCTCGCGAGCGGACGCTCGGAGAGATGGTTGGCGACAAGGCCCGTGCTGCGCGCGAACCAAAACCGGGAGATGGCGTTCAATATGCGCCCCTTGCCTGGTATGGGGTCCGGCAGCACGCAATCGAACGCCGAGAGCCGGTCCGTTGTGACGATCAGGATCGTGTCGGGACCGGCATCGTACAGATCACGCACCTTACCGCGATGCAAAAGCGGCAGGCTCACATGCGACTCGGATAAGCCGCTCACGCCCTCGGGTCCTTCGACACCCATCCCCCCGTTCTCTCCACAAACCCCCCGACGCCCGGCCGCCTCACGGCGCGGTCGCGCTCAACAACAAACTGTTCATGCGCTTCACAAAACCCGCGCCGTCCTCGAGTGTCGCCCCTTCGGCAAGCGCCGCCTGATCGAACAACAGCGCCGTCCAATCCGCGAATCGCTCCTCCGAGGCCTCATCGCGCACGCGCGCGATGAGCGGGTGCCCGGGGTTGACCTCGAGAATCGGGCGGCTCGCCGGCGCCTCCTGCCCGGCGGCCTTCAACAGGCGCTCCAAGTGCATCCCGAGATCGTGCTCGCCGGCGACCAGGCAGGCCGGCGACTCCGTCAGCCGGCGGCTCACGCGCACCTCCTTGACCCGGTCACCCAGGACCCGCGCCATCCGCTCGGTGAGTGTCTTCCATTCCGGCCCTTCGGCCGCCGCCTCGTCCGGCTGCTCGTCGGGCTCCGTGCCGACCCCCGCGAGGTCCAGGTCCCCCTTGGCGACCGACTTCAACGCGTGGCCCTCGAACTCGGTGAGATGCGTGACCAGCCATTCGTCGACGCGATCCGTGAGCAAGAGGACCTCGATGCCCTTCTTGCGAAACACCTCGAGGTGCGGGCTGTGGCGCGCCGCCTGCGCGCTCTCGGCGGTCAGATAATAGATCGCGTTCTGCCCCGGGACCATGCGCCCGCTATACTCCGCGAGCGACACCTGCGCTGCCTCTTCACGCGTCGTTGCAAAGCGCAGGAGCTTGCCGATGCGCTCGCGATTGGCGCCATCCTCGATGACGCCCTCCTTCAACACCACGCCGAACTCCGTCCAGAACGTCCGGTACTTGTCCGGGTCCTTGTCCGAGAGCTCCGCGAGCAGGTCCAGGACTTTGCGCGTGGCCCCGCCGCGGATGGTGTCGATATCGCGGCTCTTCTGGAGGATTTCGCGCGAGACGTTGAGCGGCAGATCGGCGGCATCGACGACCCCGCGCACGAAGCGCAGATAGCTCGGCATCAGCTGTTCGGCATCGTCCATGATAAAGACGCGCCGCACGTACAGCTTGACCCCGTAACGCCGGTCGCGGTCGAACAAATCGAACGGCGCGCGGCGCGGGATGAACAACAGGATCGTGTACTCCTGTTTGCCCTCGACGCGGCTGTGGACGTGCGCGAGCGGGGCCTCCAGATCGTGCGCGATATGCTTGTAGAACTCGTCGTACTCGAGTTCCGTGACCTCGGCCCGCGGGCGCGCCCACAAGGCCGCCGCCGTGTTGACGGTCTCATCCGCCCCCTGGTCGTCGGTCATCACCACCGGCAGATTGATATGGTCGGAGTAGCGCCGGATGATGGTGCGCAACCGGAATGCGTCCAGAAACTCGTCGGCGTCGGGACGCAAATGCAAAACGACCGCCGTGCCACGCTCCGCCCGGTCGACGGTCTCGACCGTGTAATCCCCCGATCCCGTCGATTCCCAGCGCACGCCCTCGGCCGCCGGCCGCCCGGCGCGCCGGGTGAGGAGCGTGACGCGGTCGGCGACCATGAACGCCGAGTAGAACCCCACGCCGAACTGGCCGATGAGGCGCGCATCCTTGGCCTCGTCCCCCGTCAGGCGCTCGAAAAATCGCCGCGTCCCCGAGCTTGCGATCGTCCCGATATTGGCGATCACCTCGTCCCGCGCCATGCCGATGCCGTTGTCGGATACGGTGATCGTGCGCTCGCCCTTGTCGATCGCGACACGGATCTTGAGGTCCGAATCGCCCTCGTAGAGGGCCTCGTCGCGCAAGGCCTCGAAGCGCAGCTTGTCGGCCGCATCCGAGGCGTTCGAGATCAACTCGCGCAAGAAGATGTCCTTCTCGCTGTAGAGCGAGTGCACCATGAGATCGAGGAGTTCGCGCACCTCGGTCTGAAAACCCAGTGTCTCTTTGTGCCCGGTCGCCGTCATAACCTCCGTCATCCCCCTGTCAGGCCGCAAGCGGCGCTACCGACATGGGGACAGGCCGCGCGAAAATCAACTCCGGCCCCGGCTCAGATTCCGAAAAAAGGCGGCGGCGGCCTCCGGCGCGAGCGGCGGGGCGATATAGGGTCCCTGGACCATGTCGCAGCCGGCCGCGCGCAAAAACCCGTACTGACTCTCGGTCTCGACGCCGGCGGCGATCACCTGCATGTCCAGAGCGCGGCCGAGCGCGATCATGGCAGTGATCACCGCCTCATGGCCGGACTCGCCCACGCCCGCGACAAACGACCCGTCGATCTTGAGGGCATCCACCTGCACCCGCCTCAGGTAGCTGAACGACGAAAACCCGGTGCCGAAGTTCTGGATGACAAGCCCGATGCCCTGCCCCTTCCAACTCCGCAGGACGCCCGCCAACGACTCGGATTCCTTCGCGAGGGACTCCTCGGCGAGCTCCACCATGAGGTCTTCGGGGGACAAGGTGTTCGTGCGCAGGACCTGGTCAATGAGCGCGGGCGTCGCCTCGTGAACACACTGGCGCGCGGTCATGGCGACCGCGACCGGGACCGACGGAAGGCCCAGGTCGCGCCAGCTGCGGGTCTGCCGGCAGGCGGTCTCCAAGGCCCCGTTGCCGAGCGCGACCGACAGGCCCGCCTCGTCGGCCGCGGCCATGAACTCAGACGGCATGCGCAAACGCCCGCTCGGGTGCATCCAGCACAGGAGCGCCTCGACCCCCACGAGCCGCCCGTCGGCCGGGCGCACGCGTGGTTGGTACAAGACCCGGAACTCCCCGCGCTCGAGCGCGCGATGCAGATGTGCCTCGAGACTGAGGCGGCCCGCGGCCTGTTCGCGCATGCTGTTGCTGAAAAACCGGTAGGTGTTCTTACCCGCCGCCTTGGCCTCGTACATGGCCGCGTCGGCCGAGCGCGACAAGGCCTGCGCGTCCTCGCCGTCGTCCGGGAAGATCGCGATGCCGATGCTGCCCCCCAGGAAAATCTCCATCGGGCTGTCCAGGATCGGCTCTTCGAATATCGCCATGATCTTCTGGATCACGGGTACGACCTCGTGACGCCGCGCCAATCCCGGGAGCACGATCGCGAATTCATCACCCCCGAGGCGCGCGAGCGTGTCGCTTGCGCGCATCGCGCGCCGCAGCCGTTGCGCCACGCCGCGCAGGACCTGGTCGCCGGTCCCATGGCCGAGCGAATCGTTGATCCCCTTGAAGCCGTCGAGGTCCAGGAACAAAAGCGCCACGCGCGCGTGATGCTCGCGCGCCTCGCTGATCGCGCGCTCGAGGCGCCGGCCGTAGAGCAGGCGGTTGGGGAGCTGCGTGAGCGGGTCGTGGGTGGCCTGGTGCGCCAGGCGTTCGGTCAGGACGCGCTTCTCGGTGATGTCGCGAAACACGAGCACCATCCCCGTCACATCCCCGCCGGGCCCGCGGATCGGGGCCGCCGTGCGCTCCACGGGCAAGGGCCGGCCGTCGCGGTGAAAGAGAAGCGCGTCTTGGGGCCCGAGGGCGCGTCCCTCGAGACACCCCGCGAGCGGATCGAGCAGGTTGCCGTTGTATTCATCGAGACAGGGGAAGATCTCGTTCAACAGCCGCCCCTGGGTCTCGGCCTGCGTCCACCCGGTCACGCGCTCGGCGGTCGGGTTCACGTATTGGATGCGCCCCTCGGTGTCGGTCGCGATCACGGCGTCCATGATCGAGCGCAACATGACCTCGACGCGCTCTTTGGCCTCGAACAACAGCGTCTCCGCGCGCCGGCTCTCGGCCTCCCACAACACCTGCCGCCGGAGCGCCCAGCGATACAACACGTAAATGCCCGCCAACACCAGCGCGAGCATCACCACCGGCCCCTGGATCAATCCCCACCAACCCCAATACACATCGCTGATCGGCACCGACGCAAACGCCACCAAGGGGCTTCGGCGTAGCCGCACGTACGCCCCCAATCGCTCTGCCCCGTTGATCGCGACGCGGCCCTCGTAGCGTTGCGTCACGCGCCCCGGATGGCGGGCCATGGCGCGCGCCAGAACACCATGGACCCTGTGGCGATAGATCCCCTTGGGCTCGCCGGGCCAGCGGCTCTCGAGAACCCCGTCCGCGCGCAGCAACCCGAGGGCGATGCCCCGCGGCAAGGAGAGATGTTTCCAGAGCCCTTGTTGCGCGGCCAAGGGCAGCACCGCCAGAATCACGAATCGGGCGGGCCTCTGGCGCCCGATGCCGTACCAGAGCGGGATGGCGCGCGCGGCCGCGTAGCGCTGCGGCCGGGCGATATGAAAACCGGGGGTTTGATCCGCCCCCGCGACAAGCCGATGGTGGGCCCAGGGCGCCGCGATCAGGGCCCAAGGCCCCACGGCGCCGACGACGCGCCCGCGAGGCGTGAGCACCACCACCGCCGACAAGGCCGGGTACACGCGCCGAAACCGGTCCAAAACCCGGGTGATCGCAACGCCCCCCGGCTGCCCTTTGGCTTGCCGGCGTGTGTCCAGCGCGTAGCCCAGAAACGCAAGGCCCCTCTGGTAGGAATCGAAATCGAGGCGCGAGGTAGTGGCCACGAAACTCGCGGTATGGGTCGTGCAGCGCCACTCGATGTCTTTCTCGAAGCCCAGGCTGTAGATCGCGTAGAGCGCGACCGCCGCGACCAGGAGCGCCGCCGTCGCCGAAAAGGCCACGCGGATCTGCTGGCCCACCCGGCTTTTCGTGAATCCGTCGTCCGCCATCATTCCCCGCAGGATCCGTACGGCAACCGGTACGCGTCCGGTCGCGTGTGATCGTCACCCCCAGGCGCGGGGCGATTATGAGTGGGCGTGTCTCCTTTGGGGCACAACGCGTACGACGAGACTCTGATCGAGACTCTCATAAGGATCGATAAAGCGCGCAGCGACGCCCCGGCCGCGACCTTGCGCCACGTCCCCCGGCCCTGCGGCAGCGGGGACTCGGAGCAAAGCGGGTAATCCTTGCCTTCCGTGTCGGAAATCATGAAGCGCAATCCCCACCCCCGGGATCGCGCCTGGAAACAAGCTCGACAATACCGTAGAACCGCAAAACCTGTCCATACCGCTGGAAGTGCGGATCGCAGACCCCGGATGATGTGCGCGCGTCCCTGCGAGACCGTTTGGTGATGGACAGCGTCAGGAACAGCGGAAAACCGCGCCTCCCCCGTTTTTTGTGAGTATAGACGCCCGCCCCGTCCTCATTGCGGGAAATTCACCCACAGTATCCCTGCCAGGGGTCCCAAGGCCCCTGCCAGGGGGACGGAAATCGGCTACACTGCCGGCCTTGCGCGCCGGGCCGCATCCCGAGGGCCTCGTGCGCGCCGGCGCGTTGCGCCGGGCCCATCCACACATTACAGGGGAATCGATGACATCGCAGATATTACGAGGCGGGGGCGCGCGCGTCCTTCATCCATGGTCGATCTGACGCTCGCTCACCTCAGCGCGCATCCGGCGCTGTTCGCGGCCATGGAGGCGGTGGTGTTCGTCGCCTTCTACGTGCGCGCCACCATCGGATTCGGATCGGGACTCATCTCGGTGGCCCTGCTGTCGCTCAGCTTCCCGGTCAAGCAGGTCGTGCCGGTGGTTTTGCTCTTGGACTTTTTCGGCTCGCTCGGTCTCGGGGCCTACGACTTTCACGAGATGCAATGGCGCGAGCTCTCGTGGCTCGTGCCGGGCAGCCTGATCGGTCTTGCGATCGGGGCGCTGGTGCTCGCACACACCAACGCGCAGGACCTGACCCGCTTTCTCGGGATCTTCATCCTCGCCTACGTCGTCTACGCCGTGGCCGCGCGCCCCGAGCGCATGCCGCGGATCTCGCGCCCCTGGGCCTTACCGCTCGGCGTGTTCGGCGGCGTCATCGGCAGCCTGTACGGGGGCGGCGGTCCCCCGCTTGTGGCCTACCTGCAGATGCGCCACCTCGACAAGCGGGCCTTTCGCGCCACGTTTCAGGGGATCGCCTTGGCGGACAATATCGTGCGCGCGGGCCTCTACGTCGGTCTTGGCCTGCTCACGCTCGCCCTCAGCGTGACGTTCGTGGTGCTGGCGCCGGCCGCGGCCCTCGGGCTCTATCTCGGCAATCATCTCCATATGCGCATCAATCAAAAAACCTTCCTGCGCGCCACACTCGTGCTCCTGACCGCGGTCGGCGTCAAGTATCTCGTGTGACGAGGGGGACGCCCGTGCGCGGGGCGCTTAGCGATGAGAGAGCGGGGATCTCTGTGACAGGCGGGCGGTCCAGGACAGCCGGGGCGACGCACCGCGTCCCCCGTCCCGGGGATAGAGCCGGGCCCGTTCGATGCGGCCCGGCCCGCCGGTTCGGTCTTATGTCCCGGGGAAATGATAGGTGGCGCCCACGAGCAACTGGTCGCCGTTTTCACTCGGACCGCCCGCGACCCGCGGATCGATCACGAGGTCGTACTCCGCGCGGATATTCACGTTCCGCAGCACGTGATAGCTCACGCCCGCCCCGATGATCGGCCGGGTGCTGGCGCGCGCGAACGCGCCCGCCCCGCTCGTCACATGGGCGATACCGGCGCGAGCCAGGAAATGCAGGCCGGCCACGCGCGGGATGGGGGCGCGATACAACGCGGTGGCCGTGAAAAGCCCGACCTTTCCGGGATTCGCGCTGTAGGCCTGATAACCGAGCTCGATACCGACAGGAAGGGAGCGTGTCGAAAGGCCGCCATAGACACCGATCGGTGATGCCTGGGAAAACGCGCCTCCTGCCAACCCGACATCGGCGCCGACCCACACACGCGCGGCACACAGGGCCGGCCACGCGCACAGGGCCACAAGGCCCGCTGCCGCTATTCGCTTCTTCATATCATCATCTCCTTGACTGTCGGTTTTTTCTTAAGGACGCGCCTGCATGGCACGCCGGCTCGCGGTAGTCTAGACGGTCCCGTTTGCGACCGAAAGATACCCCGGATGCCGGCCCTCGCCGGAAAGCGGCCCCCTCTTCAACAAGACCGCGCGCCGCGCGCCCCGGTTGATCCGCTGGGAAGGGCCTCCTCGCCGTGTATCGGAAATCCGTCCCTCGCACGCTTCAGGCCGTCATCGGCCGCCGGCCATGCCCCTCGGGATGGGCACTCTGCCAGCGCCACGCGTCCCGGCACATGCGCTCAAGGTCGTAGCGCGCGCCACGGAGAAGCGCCGAGGCCGCCGCGGGATCGGCCCAGCAGGCGGCGACGTCCCCTGGTCGCCGGCCCTCGATGCGGTACGGGATCACCTGCCCGGTCGCGCGCGCAAAGGCCTGGACCATCTCGAGCACCGAGACCCCGCGCCCGGTGCCGAGATTGAGCGTCACAAGACCCGCGTGATCCTTGAGATAATGAAGGGCCGCGATATGGCCCGCGGCGAGATCCATGACGTGGATGTAGTCGCGGACCCCGGTGCCGTCGGGCGTCGGATAGTCGCCCCCGAACACCCGCGGATACGCCCGGCGGCCGACGGCCACCTGGCAGATATACGGCATGAGATTGTTGGGCGCACCGCGCGAGTCCACGCCCCGGGGAGACCGAGGGCGATCACGCGGGCACGCGCGGTGCCGTAGCGCCCCTCGTTTTGCTCCAGGGCTCGAACGGCGAGCCACTACATGACGCGGGCGAGCGCGAGCGGCTCGATCGGAAGCCAGCTCGAGCTCCCGAAGCAGCGCGCGAGATAAGTGAGGAGGCAGTCGAGTCCCAAATGACGACGTCATCGACGGTCAGCACCGGGATCTGCCCCCGGGGACTCAAGTTTGCGGAATGCCGGATCGTTCCCGATTGGAGCCGGATAGGCACCTGACGATCAGCCCCCGCCCGCCTCGGTCGCATCCCCCGCTCCGCGCGCGATGGGCCGCGACGGATCGCCGATCCAAGCGCTCCAGGACCCGGGGTAGAGCCGCGTGATCCCAAACCCCGCGACCGCCATCGCCAACACGTTATGGCAGGCCGAGACCCCCGAGCCGCAATAATGCACGACCTCGGAGGCGTCCGCGCCCAAACGCTCGCTGAACGCCGCGCGCAGCCGCGCAGGCGCCAGAAAGCGCGTATCGGCGCCTACGTTCTCGCCGAACGGGCGATTCCGGGCCCCGGGGATGTGGCCGGCCACCGGGTCGAGCGTCTCGCTCTCCCCCCGGTAGCGCTCGGCGCCGCGGGCATCGAGCAACAGCCGGCCACGGCCCTCCGCGATCAGGGCCTCGACCTCGGGCGTCGTCAGCCATGCGCCGCGCGCGGGCCGCTCGGGGTACGGGGCGAGGCCCGCGACCGCGGGGACATCCGCGACGACCGGGCGACCCGCGGCGCACCACGCCGCAAAGCCGCCATCGAGGACCGCCGCCGCCTCGTGTCCGCAATAGACGTGCAAAAGCCACCACAAGCGGCTCGCGTACACCCCGCTGCCCTCGTCATAGGCGACGACCTGGGATGTCGGCCCGACGCCCCAGCGCGCAAGCGTCACGGCCAGATTGGCGCGAGCGGGCAGCGGGTGGCGGCCGCCGCCCGGCGTGCGCGGACCCGAGAGGTCCTCCTCCAAATGG
>DAHWKH010000131.1 GCA_027343725.1 Acidiferrobacteraceae bacterium | reverse complement strand
GGATCAAACTCTCCAATTGCCAAACTTGGAGTCCCTTGAGGGGACAAATCTTTGATCGATAGCCTTGCGGTTATCGATCGGTCTTTCAATGAAGACCCGGCTCGACAAAAGCGCCCACACACATTACTTGATCCGATTTTTTAAAGATCGCTTCCGGGGCGTACCCGAAAGAGAGGCGCACTATACTGAGCCTCATGCAGGCCGTCAAGCGCCTTTTTCACAAAAGTGAAGCCGATAGAAGCGGCGCTTTCCGATCTGGACCAGGCCCACCGTCCCGGGCCGGACGACCAGCGACTCGCTGGCGGTTTCGCCGTCGAGTCGGACGCCACCCTGACGGATGAGCCGCAAAGCCTCCGACGTGGTCTTCACGATCGCCGCTGCCTTGAGCGCGTAGGCGATTGCAAGCCCATCCGGAGGGATATCGAGTCTACGCTCATCCACGGCATCCGGTAAAGCCTTGCGGCTGAAGACCGCGAGAAACTGCTCCCGGCTGTGCTCGGCCGCCGGCGTTCCATGAAAACGCGCCACGATCTCGAAAGCCAGCTCGAGCTTCGCGTCCCGGGGGTTCTTGCCATTATCGACCGCGGACCGCAGGGCGTCCAGGTCCGCCGGGGGGCGGAGCGACAAGAGGTCGAAATAACGCCACATGAGGTCGTCTGAAATCGACATCAGGCGGCCGAACACGGTGTCCGGGGGGTCGGCGATGCCGATCGCGTTGTTGAGGGACTTGGACATCTTCTGGACCCCGTCCGTGCCCTCGAGGATCGGGAGCGTGATCACCACCTGCGGGTCCTGGCCGGCATCGCGCATGAGCTCCCGCCCGACGAGCAGGTTGAAGCGCTGGTCGGTGCCGCCGATCTCGATATCGGCCTTGAGCGCCACCGAGTCGTGACCCTGGATCAGGGGGTAGAGGAACTCGTGGACCGCGATCGGCTTATGGTCCTTGTAGCGCTTCGCGAAATCGTCGCGCTCGAGGAGGCGCGCGACCGTGTACTGGGACGCGAGCCGCACGAGGTCGTAGGCCGACATCGCGTCCATCCAGCGCGAGTTGAACACCACCTCGGTGCGCGCGCGATCGAGGATCGTGAACACCTGGCGCTCATAGCTTGCGGCGTTGCGCGCGACGTCCTCGGGCGAGAGCGGCGGGCGGGTGGTGTTCTTGCCGGTGGGGTCGCCGATGCGCCCGGTGAAGTCGCCGATCAGAAACAGGACTTGGTGCCCGAGGTCCTGGAACTGCCGCAGCTTGCGCAACAAGACCGTGTGCCCGAGATGGAGGTCTGGCGCCGTGGGGTCGAAGCCCGCCTTCACCCGCAACGGGCGCCCGAGCGCGAGTTTGGCGCGCAACTCCGACTCCGACACGATATCCGCCGTGCCCGCGCGTATCACGGCAAGCGCCGCGTCCAAGGCCTGTGTCACAATACCCTCCCGATGAGCCGCAAGGGTACCATAGCCCGCGAGGAGACGACGTGCCGGAATACTTTGTGGGCCTGATGTCCGGGACGAGCGCCGACGGCGTCGATGCCGTGTGCGTCACGTTCCGCGACGCGCCGTCCGCGGTCCGGGTGCTCGCGCACCATTACACGCCCTACCCGCCCGATGTGCGCGCGCGGGTGCTGGCGCTCATGACCCCGGGAGACGATGAAATCGAGCGCCTGGGGGCCCTCGAGGGCGAGCTCGCGGAGATCTTCGCCGCCGCGGCCCGCGGCGCCCACGAGGCGGCCGGTCTCCCGGCCCGGGCGGTGGGCGCCATCGGGTCCCACGGCCAGACCCTGCGTCACCGCCCCTCCGGGCCCTGGCCCTTCACCTTGCAGATCGGCGACCCGGCGCGCGTGAGCGAGCGCACCGGGATCGCGACCGTCGCCGACTTCCGGCGCCGGGACCTCGCCGCGGGCGGCCAGGGGGCCCCTCTCGTGCCGGCCTTCCATCGCTGGCTGTTCGCGCACCCGCAGCGCACGCGCGCGATCGTCAACATCGGCGGCATCGCGAATGTCACGGTGATCCCGAAAGGCGAAGGCCACCCCCTGCACGGCTTCGACACGGGGCCGGGAAACGCCTTGCTCGATGCCTGGATTCACAAGGAGACGGGGGCCCTGCAGGACACCGACGGGGCGTTCGCGGCGCACGGTCAGGTGCGCGAGGAGTGGCTGACGGAACTCTTGGGTGATGGGTATTTCGCCCAGGCGCCTCCCAAGAGCACGGGGCGGGAGCACTTCACGCTCGACTGGCTGACGCAACACCTGAAGGGCCCGATGCGACCGGCCGCCGATGTCCAGGCCACGCTCGTCGAGCTCACGGCCCTCACCATCGCCCGGGCGCTGTCGCCGTTTGCCCCCGACGAGGTCTTCGCGTGCGGGGGCGGGACGGCCAATCCGGTGCTCATGAGGCGCTTAGGCACCCATCTCCCCGGCCCGCTCGCGACCACCCACACCCTCGGGCTCGACCCCCGGCTCGTCGAGCCGGTGGCGTTCGCCTGGCTCGCGCGCGAGGCGCTCGCGGGCCGGCCCGGGAATGCGCCGTCCGCGACCGGGGCGCGCCACCCGGTGGTTCTGGGCGCGATCTACCCGCCGTAAGCGGAGAGGCTTCCGGGGACTAGACCGAGAACGAGGACCCGCAGCCGCAGGTGCTCTTGGCCTGCGGGTTCTTGATCACGAACTGCGCCCCGTCCAGGCCTTCTTGATAATCGATCTCGGCGCCCGCCAAGTACTGGAAGCTCATGGGATCGACCAGGAGCGTCACGCCGCCCTTATTGATGCGCGTGTCGTCCTCATTGGCGTTCTCGTCGAAGGTGAACCCGTATTGGAATCCCGAGCACCCGCCGCCCGAGACGAACACGCGCAGCATGAGGGCCGGGTTCTTCTCCTCGGCGATCAACGCCCGGACCTTGTCGGCGGCGCTATCCGTGAATTGCAGCGGGCTTGGCATCTCGGTTTCTACGGCTTCGTTCATAGACATAAACCCTCCAAAAGGCTCTCTTGCCATTATCCGCTGGGGCAACCCGCCTGGTCAAACGGCCTTTAGTTGATGACCGGATCCGTGCCGGCTATGGCCTTGAGCTTGTGACCCTTGTCGGCCTCGTGCACGAGGCTGCCGTTGATGGTCGCGCCGAGCGCCATCTCGAGGCTCTTGTAGGTGATGTCCCCGGTGATCTCGGCCTTGGCCTGCAGCTCGACGCGCTCGCTCGAACGGACGTTGCCCTTGACGCGCCCGTTCATGATGAGGTGCGGCACCTGGATATTGCCCGACACCTCGCCGCGCTCGCTCAAGATGAGCGTCGCGCCCTCGCCTTCGGCGGTGATATCGCCGTGGACCTTGCCGTCGATCCGCAGTCCCCCGGAAAACTGCAGGTTGCCCGTGATCTGGGTCTGCTCGCCGATCAGGGTGTCGATGGTGTTACAGGGCTTGTCGCCCGCCTTCTTTCCCATTTTGTCCAACATACCTCCTCCTTAGGAGTGAGCGGCCGGGGGTGGGGCCGGCCAGGGGTAGCGCTTGTGGATGAGGCGCCCCGCGGCCGCGATCGAGACCACGACCGAATGCGGGACGAAGCGCGCCGGCAACGGGAGCGGGCCGCGCGCATCCGCGAAGTACTTGAAATGCATGGTCAGCGGGGCCGCGACCGGCCGCGGATAGGACACCACCCGTGCCCGACCGCCCTCCTGCCCGTGGACGGTAAAGCGCACGCTCGCGTAAGTATAGCCGTTCGCGGCAAACGGCCGCACGAGCGCCAGCCGGTAGCGCCAGGCCTTGCGCGACCGGACGACGTGGAAGCTCTCGATGCGCACGCCCTTGGCGCTATGGGCGGCCGCGAGCACCGCGTGATAGAACCCGAGCTTTTCGCGCAGACTCATGACGCGTTGATCGGCGCGCGCCAAGGCCGCCACGAGCCCGTGGTAGGCGGCGTGGTCGGACTCCAGGAGGTGCCGGCTCACCGTGAGGCGCATCGCAAGCGCCGCCGCTTGGCGTTTCAGGCGGTGAATCCGCTTTGCGGACCGCGCGGCGGCACGCGCGCTCGCTTCGGCATTGAAGCCCGCGACCGACTCGCCGTAACGATAGAGCCCGAGGCCCGCGGCCACGAGACCCACCACAGCCACACCGACAAGCGTCACCCGCAAAGCGGGCGGCGAGCGCCTCTTGACGACCAGTTCACCGATCCGATTGGCCACGCATCCTCCCAGAATCTGTGGGGATTATAGCGGGCCAAACGCTCACGGGAAGAGCGCCACCTCCTCCAAACCGAGCGTTTCCGGGAATCCGCACAGGAGATTCATGTTCTGGACCGCCTGGCCGCTTGCGCCCTTGACGAGATTGTCGATCACGCTCAGGACGATCACCCGGTCGCTCGCCGGCGCGCGCTGCACCGCGATCCGGCAGAGGTTGGTGCCGCGCACGCTGCGGGTCTCGGGATGGTGGCCCGCGGGCAGCACGTCGACGAACGGCTCATCGCGGTAGCGGTTCTCATACAGGGCCTGCAGATCCACGTCCGGGTCCTTCAGGCGCGCGCACAGGGTCGCGTGGATGCCGCGGATCATGGGGACCAAGTGCGGCACGAACACGAAATCGACCGGGGCGCCGGCGGCCTCCGCGAGCCCCTGGGCGATCTCCGGTTGATGGCGGTGGCCCGCCACCCCATAGGCCTTGACCGACTCACCGGCCTCGGCGAACAGCATCGCCACGTGCGCGCCGCGCCCGGCGCCGCTCGTACCCGACACCGCCGAGGCGAAAAGCGTCGAGCGATCGACGAGATCGGCCTCGATCAACGGCAGAAAACCCAACTGTACAGCCGTCGGATAACAGCCGGGATTGGCGACAAGGCGCGCGCCGCGGATCGCCGCGCGCTGCCGCTCCGGGAGCCCGTAAACCGCCTCGGCGACAAGCTCCGGGCAGGCGTGCGTCTGCCCATACCAGCGCTCCCAGACGGCGATGTCCTTGATCCGAAAGTCCGCGGCGAGATCAATGACGCGCGCACCCGACGCAAGAAGCGCCGGCGCTTGGGTCATGGCGATGCCGTTCGGTGTGGCGCTGAATACGACGTCACAGCCCCGGAGACCCTCGTCCGCGGGATCGGAAAAACGCAGATCGCACCGGCCGCGCAAGGTCGGAAACAAGTCCGCGACCGCTCGCCCGGCCTCGCTGCGCGAGGTGATCGCGCGCAGCCTGACCTCGGGATGGCGACTCAAAAGACGCAGAAGCTCGGCACCCGTGTAACCCGTGCCCCCGATGATGCCGACTGTGACCATGACGCCCCCTCGAACGAGGCGCCATTGTAGCAGAACCCAAAAAAAACGGGGCCCGAAGGCCCCGTTCGCGTGCCGAGCGTCCCTTAGAACACCTTGCGCATACCGACCGAGAACACGTTCTGCGTCCCGTCCTTGGCATTCGCGGGCAATCCCGCGCCATGCGCGCCCGTGATATTGGTACGCCGGAAACCGCCGAAGACGCCGAAGCCCTTCTTGAAGTTGTACCAGGTACCCACCGCCACGTAATTGGCCTTGATGTCCGGGCCGTAGTACTTGTCCATGGTCTCGCCCACCTGCAGGATCGGCTTCCAGCTCCCGAGATGCCCGTGGACACCGACGAAGACGTCGTGGGTGGCGCCGTGTTGACCCGCGGTGTCGAGATTCTCGAACTGGCCCATGACCGACACCACGCCGAAGTCGTACTTCACGCCGACCTTGGTGTTGTTCTGGGCCTCATCGAGGGGTGCCACCAGGCTTGTGCTACTGGCGTACTGGAGCCCATTGCCAACCCCAACCAGCTGATAGTAGGGGTTGCGGGTCTGGGCACCGCCAACGGCACCGGCATGGTCATGCGCGACCACCACGTCCCAATGCATCGCGCTCCAGGTGAGCGCCGCGCTGTAATCGCCGTGCTGGGCAGTCATCGCGGTCGACTTCGCCGACCCATTGACGCCGGCATTCATCGGGCTATAGGCGATCCCGAAATGGAATCCCGCGAAGTTGGGCGAGGTATAGAGGATCGAGTCGGTCATGAAGCCGTTCTGTGCGAACACGCCTTCCGCCATACCGCCGTTCCCGCGCGCCTGCAGATCCGTGTACAGGAAACCATCCCAGGTGACACCGCCCGCGTACTTATAGGGGCTTGCCACGTTACCGATCTCGACGCGCCCGAAGCGGCCGGCGATCCCGACCCACTTCTCACCCGACGACTGCGGCACACCGAAGGCCGAGGTGTCGAAGGGGCTGTTGCCGACGGTATTGACCTTGAACATGAAAAAGGCCATGCCTTTCAAGCCATAGCCGAGCTTCTGGCTCGCCGAGACCCACAGGCGGCCGGCGCCGTTATCGAGCATATTGGTGCCCTGGCTTTTCGTCACACCGACGCTCGAATCCTTCCAGTATCCGATCTCCCCCTGCGCCATGCCGCCGAGCTTGAGGCTCGCGAGCGCGGTCAATGGCGCTACCATCAAAGCGGCGCTCACGGCGGCCGCTAGAATTTTATGCTTCATTGGGAACTGCCTCCTCACCAGATGAGAATGTTTTTTTGGGTGCACACCAAGACGCGTGAGCGTCTAAGCTCAACATATAGCAAGTCGGTCACATGAATGCAATACAGAAGAGATCGCTTATGCGCCATCCGGAGAGACTCGGCGGTTCAAGGGGCCATCGAGCGGGCATAGGCCCTCGTCCAGGCCTATGATCCGACCGGTCACAGGCGTCGTACCGCACGCCGTCAGCAAGCTCTGGGCGTTCTTCGTGCTGGGGATCCTGGTGACGACGCTCGCCTTCGTGGTCGCCTCCTGGCACAGCCTCGAGAGCACGACCCGCCAGCGGCTCGCGATCCTCGCGGCGGCGGTCGCGCGCGTCGAGGACTCCTACCTGCACGGGGTCGCGGGCGAGCTGCGCCGCCTGCGCGCGCGGCTCGCGCCCTTGAGTCCTCCTGCCCGCGAGCGCCTGCTGCGACACTATCTCCGCATCCATCCGCAGAATCGCGAGGCGCTGGTGCTCGATGCCCGCGACCGGGTTCTGGTCAGCGCCGGGGCGCACATCGCGCAGGGGGCAGGCCCCGCGATCCCCTCGCTCACGCGCCTGTGTCTCATCGACCATCACCTCTGTCTGTCGCCGCCCGTTGTCACAGGCAATGGGCGCTTCGTGCTCTTCGCGCGCCCGCTGTCGGCCCATGAGACCCTCGTTCTCGAACGCGCCTTGGGGCGCTGGCCGCGGCTTCGGGGGCTCATCGCGCACCTCCCGCCCCATCTGCACATCTTCGTCGTCAACCACACCGGCGCGCTCGAGTATCGCCTCCCGGACACGCACGTCGATTACCGCGCCAAGCGCTCCGGCGCGCTCATGCGGACGCTGCGTTCGCATGACAAGCCCGATGGGACGTTTTCCGGGAAGACGATTGGGGGCTTCCGGCTCGGGGCGTATCACACCGCCCGCGACGGGCTCGTTGTGGGCGTGAGCCTGCCGCTCAAGGACCTCATCCTCACCTTCGCGCACCGGCTCGAGATCCCGCTCTTGCTCATTTTTCTGCTGATCGCGAGCGCCACCCTCTACTACCGCCATTCGCGTCTCGAGATCGCCGAGGCCGAGGCGCGCCAGGAGGAGGCCGACGCGCGCGTGCACGCGGAGCGGGCGTTCGCCGAGCAGCAGCGCGACTTCTATCTCGCGGTGAGCGAACTCAACCAGTTCATCGTCCGCCACCCGGAGCCCGAGGCGCTCTTCGCCGAGACCTGCCGGATCATCATCGCCTACACCGGGCTCTTGTTCGCCTGGATCGGGCGCATCGAGATCGGCGGACGCATCCGGGTGGTGGCCGTGAGTGAAAAGCGCCCGCTCGGCATCGACTGGAAGCGCGAGCTCTTCACCACCGACCCCACGCGCCCCGAGGGCCAGGGACCGGCGGGGCGCGCCGCGCGCAGCAATCATATCGAGATCAGCGACGACTTGGCGCACGATTCCGCCTTCGATCCCTGGCGCTCCATGCACGCGCAGGCCGGGACGCGTTCGGCGTCCGCGCTGCCGATCCGCACCAAGGGCGGCGTGATCGCGATCCTGGCGCTCGGCTCCGAGCAGCCGCAGCTCTTCTCGCCGCCGCTCGTGCGGCTGCTCGAAGGCCTCGTGCGCGATCTCGCGTTCTCGCTCGAGGACACCGAACGCGAGCAGCAGCTCGCCTATCAGGCCCGTCACGATGCCCTCACCGGGCTTTACAACCGCACCTTCTTTCACCAGGCGCTCAATGAGGCGGTGGAACACGCCGGCACCGAGGCGCGCCTCGCGATCGCGATCTTCGACCTCGACGGCTTCAAGGGCATCAACGATCAATTCGGGCATGCGGTGGGCGATGAACTCCTGCGGCGGGTCGCGCAAAGGCTGCTCGCGGCGCTGCCCCCGACGGCCACACTCGCGCGCTTAGGAGGCGATGAATTCGGCGCGCTCCTTGCGCCGATCGGCGGCCGGGACCAGGCCATGCGCCAGGTCGAGGCCGCGCGCTGGGCACTCGACACCCCCTTCCACGTCACCGGCCACGATCAACTCACGATCGCCATCAGCATCGGCGTGAGCCTGCTCCCGGAGGACGGCCGGCAGACCGATGACCTCATCCGGCGCGCCGATCTCGCCCTCTACGAGGCCAAGCGTCTCGGCAAGAACGTCTACCGCTTCTTCACCCCCGCGCTCGAGGAGCGCCTCATCAACCGCCATCGCCTGCAACGCGACTTCGCCAACGCCCTGCGCGAGCGCGCCTTGCTCTTGCATTTTCAACCGCAGGTCGAACTCGCGACCGGCCGCCTGCGCAGCCTCGAGGCGCTCCTGCGCTGGCCGAACGCAGATGGGACATTGCGCCAGCCCAACGCGTATTTCCCGGCCATCATCCACAACGCCGACCTGATGCGCCAACTCGACCTGTTCGTGCTCGAGCAGGCGTTCGTCGCCACCCGCCGCTTCCTCACCCAAGGCCTGTCGATCCCGATCGCGGTCAATATCCACGGCCCGCACCTGCTCCACCCGGACTTTCTGCGGGATCTGCGCGCGATCGCATAGCCTTGCCCGTACGGGCAGCCGAG
>DAHWKH010000075.1 GCA_027343725.1 Acidiferrobacteraceae bacterium | reverse complement strand
AAGCGCCTCCGGGCTGCTCCGAAGACGCGGCCGCGCCCAGGCCGGGAACGGGACGTCCCAGCCGGGACGCCTCACCACAACGATATGCGCAAGCCCCAGGACCCGCCGCCAGCGATGCCAGCTCGGCAGGCCCAGGAAGGCGTCCATCCCCAACACCAAGGCCAGCGGCGCTTGATAACGCGCGCGCAACACGTGCAGGGTATCGGCTGTGTACGAGGGACCGGCGCGCTGGTATTCGACCTCGTCGACGAGAAATCGCGGGTCCTCGCCGAGCGCGGCCTTCAGCATCGCGAGCCGCGCGCGCGCGTCGGCCAGCGGGGGCTGGCGGTGCGGGGGACGCGCCGCCGGCACGAAGATCATACGCGTCAAGGGCAGGGCGTCCATCAGCGCTTGCGCCACCCCCACATGCCCGCAATGGACCGGGTCGAAGGTCCCGCCGAAAACGCCCACCAGACTCTTATACGCGGATATGCCCGTCACCCCAAACGATGAACTTTTGCGAGGTCAGGCCCTCGAGCCCGACCGGTCCCCGGGCATGGAACTTATCGGTGCTGATCCCGATCTCCGCTCCCAGGCCGTACTCGAAACCGTCGGCGAAACGCGTGGAGGCGTTGACCATGACCGAACTCGCGTCGACCTCGCGCAGGAAGCGCTGGGCGGCCGTCCAGTTCTCGGTCACGATCGCGTCGGTGTGCCGCGAACCATATTGCGCGATATGGGCCATGGCCGCATCGAGATCCGCGACCGTGCGGATGGCGAGGATCGGGGCCAGGTACTCGGTCTCCCAATCGGCCTCCGAGGCCGGCAGCGCGTCCGGGATCCACTGCCGGCTCTCGCGGCAGGCGCGCAGCTCGACGCCCCGTTCCCGGTAAGCCTCGGCCAGGCGCGGCAGGAGTTCGGGCGCGCGCGAGCGCGCGATGAGCAGCGTTTCCATGGTGTTGCAGGTGCCGTAGCGCTGGGTCTTGGCGTTGATCGCCACGGCCATGGCCTTGTCGCCGTCGGCATCGTCGTCGATGTAGACGTGGCAGACGCCGTGCAGATGCTTCAGGACCGGCATGCGGGCCTCGCGGCTGACGAGCTCGACGAGCCCCTTGCCGCCGCGGGGGATCAGCAGATCGATAACCCCCTCCATACGCAGCATCTCGCTGACCGCCGCGCGGTCGGTGGTCGTCACGAGCCCGAGGGCGCCCGCCGGCAGACCGGCGTCGGCAAGCCCCGCGCGCAGACAGTCGGCGATCGCGGCATTCGAGCGGATCGCCTCCGACCCGCCGCGGAGGATGACCGCGTTACCGGCCTTCAAACACAGCCCCGCGGCATCCGCGGTGACGTTCGGGCGCGACTCGTAGATGATCCCGATGACGCCGAGCGGCACGCGCATGCGCCCGACTCGGATCCCCGAGGGCCGCTCGCTCAAACCCGTCACTTCACCCACGGGATCCGGGAGGGCCGCCATCTCGAGCAGGCCCTCGGCCATGCGCTCGATGGCCGCGTCCGTCAGGGTCAGGCGATCGATCAGGGCGGCCTCGAGACCGGCGGCCTCGGCCGCCTTCACATCGGCCGCGTTCGCCGCCTTGAGATCCTGAGCGCGCGCCCGCAAAACCCCCGCCATCGCGCGCAACGCCGCGTTCTTCACGGCCGTGGTCGCGCGCGCGCAAGCGCCTGCCGCGTCGCGCGCGCAGGCCCCCAGCACCGCCAGTTCCGAGGGACGCTCCCCGGTCAGCGGCGCACTCGTCACGCCACCCTGCCCGGCATTCCCGCAAGCCCCATAGCCAGCTCCTCGATCAGTATCCAGGAATCCCCGTGTGCGCGCCCCTTATTGACGCGATCCAAGCGCGCGCAGGCCTTCAGCAGGCCGCGTACCGCAGGCACCGGCAAGCGCGAAGCCGCACGGACGAGCGCCGCCTGCCGTTTCGGCCACACGCGCTCGCGCCCGAAGGCCTCGGCCGGCCCTTTGCCGCGCGCCTGAAGCGCCGACACCTTGGCCAATAGCCGGATCTCGCGCATCAGCGCCCATGACATCAGTATCGGATCTCGTGCGGTTGCGTGCAAGCGCCGGAGGCGACGCACGGTCAGCGCGAGATCGCCCGCAAGCGCCGCCTCGACCACCGCAAACACGTCGAATCGCGCCTCATCGACCAGGATCTCGGCGAGCGCCGAGGGGTCCGTGCGCGGCTCGTCCTTCAGGCGCGCTATGGCGTCGCACGCGGCCCCCATATTGCCCTCGGCATAGTACGCGATCCGCTGCGCGAGATCGTCCTCATGGAGGCCGATGGCCGCGAGCCGACGGCGCACCCAGGCGACGAGCTGCGGGCCCTCGGGCACCGCCACCGTCACCACGTGCCCAAAGCGCGCGCAGGCCTCGACCCATTGCGCCTTGAGGGCCGAGCGCTCGAGCGCGCCCGTGACCACCAGCAGCACGGTGTCGGACGAGACGTGCGGCAAGCAGCCCGGCAGCTCGCGCGCGAGCCCCTCACGCCCCTCGCGCACGCGCAGTTCCTGGATGCTGCGGGCGGCGAACAGGGACGGGGACGACAAGGTCTCGCGAAACCGCGGCCAGGAGAACCCGCTCTCGAGGATCGTCCGCTCGTGGCCGAGAAACCCCGCCGCCCGGGCGGCCGTGACGATCTGGGTCACGGCCTCCTCGACGAGGACCGGCTCGTCCCCGCAGACGAGGTAAAGACGCGCGATGGCGTCGCTGTGCGCGGGCCACTCCTCGGCCTTAATGCGCACGAGCGCGCCTCTTGTAGGATGCGAGCCGCCAGACGATCTGGCGGGCGGCCGAGTGCCGCAGGCGCCTTTCCAGATAGGCCTGCTCGCGCGCCATGGCCGGCAGATTCAGGGGATCGAAGCGGTATTCGCGCTGCGCGCGCACCACGCTCGGCGGGATCAGGACGCGCCCGTGCGCCCCGAGGAGCGAGAACGTCACGGCGTAATCGAGGAGATAGGCGCTCGCGCCGCCCTCCGGGCTCATGGTCACGATCATCGGTGTCATCGTCTCCCCCGACAGCACGACGGCCGGCACGTGCCCCTGCGTGACGACGCGCACGCCGCGGTCCTCGAGCGCGTGGCGGACCGTCAAAACGAGTCCGGGGTATTTGAGTCCGCTCGCCGGCATCGTCACGCGCATCACCGAAAGCCTCGCCGGCAGCGCGAACTCGTGCGCGCCGCGCAGATGAAACCCGCAGCCGGCGAGCGCCGCGCACACGACCACAAGGAGCGCGCGCTTCATTCGGAGACGATGTTGATGAGGCGCCCGGGCACCACCACGACCCGGCGCACGGCCTTGCCGGCGAGATGCCGCACCACGGCCTCGTCCTTCAAAGCCTGCTCGCGCACGGCCGCGGCGTCACTGCCATCCGTCACCGTGATCTCGGAGCGGCGCTTGCCGTCCACCTGGATCACGAGCCGGACCGTATCCCGCCGCAAGGCCTCGGGGTCGGCCTCGGGCCAGGGGGCCTCGACCACGGGGCCCTCGCCCAATGCCAGCGCCTCCCACAGGCCGTGGGTGATATGCGGCACGATCGGGGCCAGCAGGCGCAACACGAAGCTCATGCCTTCCCGCAAAAGCCCGGTCCCCTCGGGCGTCTCGGGTTCGTCCGCGAGCTTTTGCAACTCGTTCACAAGGGTCATGGCCGAGGCCACGACCGTATTGAAGTGATAACGCTCGTAATCGCGCAGGGCTTGCTCGACGAGGCCGTGGATGCGCATGCGCAACGCCCGGTGCGCCTCGGACGGGGATCCCGCGCGCGGGCCTTGCGGCGCACCGCCGTTCCGGCGCGCGCGTAACGACAGCGCGTATCCCAGCGCCCAGAGCCGCTTCAAGAAGCGGTGGGCGCCGGCGAGTGCCGCGTCGTTCCACTCGAGCGCCTGCTCGGGCGGGGCCGCGAACATGATAAAGAGCCGCGCGGTGTCGGCGCCGTACTGATCGATGATCGCTTGCGGGTCGACCACGTTGCCCTTGGACTTCGACATCTTGCTGCCGTCTTTCAGAACCATGCCCTGGGTCAAAAGGCGCGTGAACGGCTCGTCGTTGGCCACCAGGCCCTCGTCGCGCAGGAGCTTGTTGAAAAACCGCGCGTACAGGAGATGGAGGATCGCGTGTTCGATGCCGCCGATATACTGGTCGACCGGCAGCCAGTGGCGCACCCGGTCATCGAGCATCGCTTCGTTGTTGTCGTAGGAACAATAGCGCGCGTAGTACCACGACGACTCCATGAAGGTGTCGAAAGTGTCGGTCTCGCGTTCGGCGGGTCCGCCGCAGCGCGGGCACGGAACGGACAGGAAGTCCGCGCGGGCGCGAAGAGCGCGGCCCTCCGTCGGCACGATGTCCTCCGGCAGAACCACGGGCAGATCCTGATCGGGCACCGGCTGGGCCCCGCAATCCGGGCAGTGGATGATCGGGATCGGGGTGCCCCAGTAGCGCTGGCGGGAGACCCCCCAGTCGCGCAGCCGGTAATGCACGCGCCGCGTCCCCAGGGCGCGCGCCTCGACGACGTCGGCGATCCGCCCCCAGGCCTCCTCGGAGGCAAGCCCGGTGAATTCCCCGGAGTCGACGAGCCGCCCGGGGCCCGTGTAGGCCTCGGTGCGCACGAGCGCCTGCGCGTCCCCTTCGTAGCCCTCGGGGACGATCACGGGCACCACCGGCAGATCGTAGCGACGCGCGAACGCGAAGTCGCGCTCGTCGTGGCCCGGCACCGCCATCACCGCGCCCTCGCCATACGCCATGAGGACGAAATTGGCCGCATAGACCGGCAGCTCCCCGCCGGTCAAGGGATGGGTCGCGCGAAAACCGGTGTCGACGCCGCGCTTCTCGAGGGTTTCAAGCGCGGCCTCCGTGGTCTGGCCGACGCGGCACTCATCGCGAAAGCCCGCCACCTCGGGGCGCGCCTGCGCGGCCGCGATCGCCAGCGGATGCTCGGCCGCGACCGCGAGATAGGTCACGCCCATGAGCGTGTCCGGGCGCGTCGTGAACACCGACAGCGACCCGAACCCCGCGACCGGGAACTGGATCTCGACGCCCTCCGAGCGTCCGATCCAATGGCGCTGCATGGTGGCGACGCGCTCGGGCCAGCCGGGCAGGCGCGCAAGGTCCGCGAGCAGCTCCGGGGCGTAATCGGTGATGCGCAGGAACCATTGCGGGATCTCGCGCCGCTCGACCGGGGTATCGCACCGCCAGCAGCGCCCGTCCACCACCTGCTCGTTGGCGAGCACCGTCTCGTCGTGCGGGCACCAGTTCACCGGACCGACCGCGCGGTAGGCCAGGCCTTTGCGGTACAAGCGCGTAAAAAGCCACTGCTCCCAGCGGTAATATTCGGGCCGGCAGGTCGCGATCTCGCGCCGCCAGTCGTAGGCGAAACCCAGACGCTTCAGTTGCGTCCGCATGGAATCGATGTTGTCGTAGGTCCAGCGGGCGGGCGCGACCGCGTTTTTCTGCGCGGCGTTCTCGGCCGGCAGGCCGAAGGCGTCCCAGCCCATGGGCTGCAGCACCTGAAAACCCTGCATCCGCCGCCAGCGGCTGATCACGTCCCCCAGGGTGTAGTTGCGCACATGCCCCATGTGCAAGCGCCCCGAGGGGTAGGGAAACATCGACAGGCAGTAGTACTTGGGGCGCGGGTCGGTCTCGCTCGCATGAAAGCTGTCGGCACGCTCCCAGAAGGCCTGGGCCGCGCCCTCGACCTGTTCGGCTACATAACGCTCATCCATCGGGGTTTCGGGCTCAAGACAATGCCAAGCCCCCATTATCCATGGAATGGCCGATGGCGTCTCGCCTCCCCCCGATCGGGCTTAACGCTCGGCGGCGCGCGAGTCAACCGGGCCGTGGCGCGTCACGAAATCCGTGACGAAACCCCTGAGGCGTGGCGAGCCCCCGTACTGAAACCCCAGACGGTCGGCCTCGCGGCCGGCCTCCACCGGACCCCAGCCGTGATCGAGCGCCGCCTTGGCGATGTAGAGGGCCTCGGCCCGGGGCCCCATCGCGCAATGCACCACATAGCCCCTGCGCTTCTCGGCCATGGCCGCTTGCAGCTGCTCGACCTCGCGATCGGACAGGGTCGCCGGGTGCACCGGGATATTCACGTACGCAAGCCCGAGCTTGGCCGCAAGGCCCGGACCGTCGAGCGGACCCCGGCGTTCCGAGGGCTCGCGCAGGTCGATCACCGTGTGGACACCCTCACGCGCCAACGCCGCGAGATCGTGTTCGCTCGGCACGGGACCCACATAGACATCGGAAGCCGCTTTCACGAAATGCATCAGTCACCTCACGGGAAAAATGCGTATTAACCTTGATGGCTTTGCTGAATCTGTTCACAGTATTGCTGGAGCTCGTCCGGCAATTCGGGCGGGCACTCGCCGCAGGCGGTGTTGCCGGGCACGGCGAAGTCGATGAACTTCGGGTACGGGAGATGCAGCTCGTTCATGATCGCCAGGAACTCCGCGAGCGTGCGCCCACCCCCCAAACGCGGATTGCGCTTGCGCTCCTGCGCGATCGTCGAGACGCGACGGTCGTGATAGTCGTGCCCCGGATACACCAATTGGTCGTCCGGCAAGGAAAAAAGTTTCGTGTGCACGCTTTCGTACAAGGCGCGCGCATCGCCGTTTTGAAAATCCGTGCGACCGCAGCCGTCGATCAGGAGCGCATCCCCCGTGAACACCTTGTCCGCGCACGTGAAGGCCAGATGGGCGGCGGTGTGCCCGGGGGTGTGCAAGGGGTTCAGCGCGAGCGAGCCCAGGGTCAGCGGTCGGCCCTCCTCGAGCGGCACGTCCGTGCAGGGGAGACCTTCGAGGGCGGCGATCGCGATCCGGCTGCCGAGCTCGTGTTTCAGGCGCCGCGCGGACGTGATGTGGTCGGCGTGCACGTGCGTCTCGACGGTGTAAACGAGCTTCAGACCGAGATCCTGCACGACGCGCACGTCGCGTTCCAAGGCCGGCAGGACCGGATCGATCAGCAAGGCCTCGCGCGTCTCCTCGCAGCCGAGAAGATACGTGTAGGTGTTCGACAGCGGCTCGCTCAATTGCCGGAAGATCATGACGGCCCCCCCCTCGTTTCGCTCCATCCTGTTATGCGGACGGGCCGCGCGCGAATCAAGGGGCGGACTGTCGGCGCGCGCGGCGGGAGTCGATTAGCACCAGGAGCACGATGGCGGCGGACAGCCCGAGGATCGGGCGGTCCGCCCAGCGGTCGTAAGGCGTGAGGCCGCGATAGGCGCGCGCGGCCACGGTCAGAACGCCGGGCGTGAACGGCGCCAGGCGTTGGGCGATGCGCCCTGTGTGCGTGATGCGCGCGGTCTCGCCGTCGTTGGTCGCGACCAGCATGTCGCGCCCGGCCTCGGCGGCGCGCATCTGGGCGATCTGCAGCTGCTGGTGCGCCTCCTCGGAGTGCCCGTACCACGAATCGTCGCTGACGTTGACGAGCAGCGTGGCCCGCGGCAGGGCTTGGGTGACGAGTCTGCCGTAAGCCACCTCGTAGCAAATCGTGAGCCCCAGGCGCGCACCGCGCACCGGCAGGGCCGGCTCGCGGCCGTGCCATGCCGTGAAACCGGACATCGGGATATGCAAGACCGCGAGCACCGGGGAGAGCAGGCGCGGGCACGGCAGATACTCGCCGAAGGGCACCAGGTGGCGCTTTCGGTACATCCCGTCATGGCGCCCGACGCTCATCACCGCGTTGTAGACGGGCGCGCGCGGACGGTTGGGGTTGCCTTCGACGAGCCCGAACAGGAAGTGCCGGTGGTCGCGGCGCGCCAGGCGCTCGATGACCGGGAGGAAGTGACGGCGCAGCGTGTGCGAGTAACCGGGCACCGCGGTCTCGGGCCAGATGACGAGCCGGCCGTCGGAGCGCGCGGTCAAACGCAGATAGCGGCGGATGATGGCCTGCCGCTCGCGCGGGCTCCATTTCGTGTAGGGGGAGACGTCGCCCTGAATCAAGGACGCGGTTACCACCCGACCCGTCGGGTGCACGAATGCCGCGCGCCCCACAAGAGGTGTCAGGGCCAGCCCGAGCGCGAGCGGCCAGAGGCCGCGCCAGCGACCACCCAGGGCCTCGACCGTAAGGGCCCCGATGAGCGCGAACGCGAACGAGAGCCCGAGGACCCCCAGGATCGGCGCCCATTGAACAACGGGCGGCCACGCGGCGGCGTAACCGAGGTCGAACCACGGAAACCCGGTGAAGAGGTGGTTCCGGAGCCATTCCCCGCCCACCCAGAGCGACGCGAACAACCACGGGTCCCAGCCGTTGCCGCGGCGGACGGCGGCAAACAGCGCCCCGACGAGGGCGATGTAGGATGCAAGAATCGCGACAAAAAGGGCGTCGCCCGCGAACGCCAGCGGGGCCGGCATGCCCCCGAAGCGCGCGAGCGTGGTCGCAACCCAGGGGACGCCCACGCCGAACAGGCCGACCCCGAACAGCGCCCCGCGCAGGGCCGCGGAACGCGCCCCCGCCCGCCTCCAGGCCATGTACAACACCGCCGCCGCAAGCGGGGCGAGAAGCCCGAGACGATACGGGGCGAAGGCCAGATTGAGGGCCGCGCCGGCGACCAGCGAGACGGCCTCTCCGAACCAGGAGTCCAGCATCCGCCCCGGATCAAGGCGCGACTTCACTGGCCTCGGCAACGGGAACCACTTTGAGAAGATGGACGCGCCGGGAATCCGCGCGCAGAACCTCGAAGCGCATGTCCCCCACCTCGACGCGTTCGCCGCGCTTGGGCACGCGCCCGAGCGCCGTCATGACCAGGCCGCCGATGGTGTCGACCTCCTCGTGCGGATAACGCGTCCCGAAATAGTCGTTGAATTCCTTGATCGGCGTGAGCGCTTTCGCCACGAATTCGTGTTCGGCGCGCTGCATGATCATGACGTCGTCGGCCTCGAGGTCGTGTTCGTCCTCGATCTCGCCCACGATCTGTTCCAAGACATCCTCGATCGTGACAAGGCCCGCGACCCCGCCGTATTCGTCCACGACGATCGCCATGTGGTTGCGGCTCGAACGGAAATCGCGCAGCAGCACGTCGAGCCGCTTGCTTTCCGGAACGAAGACCGCGGGCCGCAGGAGATCGTACACGCTGAACGTCGCGCGCCGGCCCTCATCGAAGTAGCGCAGGAGGTCTTTCGCGAGCAGGATGCCGATGACCTTGTCCTTGTCGCCGTCGATCATCGGGAAACGCGAGTGCCCGGTCTCGATGACGCGCGGGAGATATTGCTCCGGGGTCTCGTCGCGATCGATGACGTCCATCTGCGCGCGCGGCACCATGATGTCGCGCACGCGCATCTCGGCGACCTGGAACACCCCCTCGATCATATCGAGGGCATCGCTCCCGATGAGCCCCCGATCATGGGCCTCGCGCAAGGTTTCGCGCAACGCATCACGATCCTCGGGCGCGCCCCACAAGACATGGCCCAAGCGATCGAAAAACGATCTCCCCGAACCGTGACTGCCGTCGTCTTGACTCATGCGATCAGCGATAGGGGTCCGCGAACCCCAGGCGTTCCAATAGCTGCGTTTCCCGTGTTTCCATAAGGCGTGCGTCCTGATCGGTTTCGTGGTCGAAACCCCGCAGGTGCAGTATACCGTGAATCACAAGATGCGCCCAATGCGCATCGAGCGGGCGCGCGAGGTCGCGGGCCTCGGCGGCCACCACGGGCGCGCACAGCACCAGATCCCCGAGGAAGCGAACCGCCCCGCGGTCCTCATCCTCGTAACCGAAAGACAGCACGTTCGTGGGCCCTGGACGCCCCCGGAATCCCTCATTGAGCGATGCGGCCTCGCGCGCCTCCACCACGCGCACGCCGAGCCGCACACTCCTGGGGCAATCGCGGATCGCTGAGCGCGCCCACCCCGCGAATTGCGCGCGCTTGGGCACGTATCCCGCGGCGTTCACCACCAGATCGAGATACAAGCGGGGCATCACGGCTTGGCGGCGCGCGCCTCGTAGGCCTCGACGATCCGCTGGACCAGCGGGTGGCGGACCACATCGGTGGTCCCGAAATGCGTCACCGCGATGCCCTGCACGTCCGTCAGGACCGTCAAGGCGTGCCGCAGCCCCGAGAGGTCCGGCCGCGGCAGATCGATCTGGGTGATATCGCCCGTGATCACGGCCGTCGCCCCGAAGCCGAGCCGCGTCAGGAACATCTTCATCTGCTCGACGGTCGTGTTCTGGGCCTCGTCGAGAATGATGAAGGACTCGTTCAGCGTGCGGCCCCGCATGAACGCGAGCGGCGCGACCTCGATGACGTTCTTGTCGATGAGCTTGGCCACGCGTTCCGGTCCCAGCATGTCGTGCAAGGCGTCATAGAGGGGACGCAGATACGGGTCCACCTTCTGCTCGAGATCGCCCGGCAAAAACCCGAGGCGCTCGCCGGCCTCGACCGCCGGGCGCGCCAGGACCAGGCGTTGCGCGCGATTCGTTTCGAGCGCCTCCACCGCGCACGCCACCGCGAGATAGGTCTTGCCGGTGCCGGCCGGCCCCACCCCGAACGTCACATCGTGCGTCAGGATCTTGCGGATATAGTCGCGCTGTCCCGCGGTCCGCCCGCGGACCTGTTGCCGGGGCGTGCGCAACTCGAGCGGCGGCTCGGTATCCGATGCGTGGAGCGCTTCCTTCAATGCCATATTGACCCCCGAGGCCGTAATCGGCCGCGACTGTGCCGTGACGTCGTAAAGGGCGGTGATCAGGCGCTGCGCGTGGCGCGCCTGATCGTGCTGCCCGGTGATGCGAAACTGGTTACCGCGATTGGCGATCTCGACGCCGAGGCTCCCCTCGATCTGGCGGAGGTGTTCGTCGAGTTGCCCACAGAGGCTCGACAGCCGTTCGCTGTCGGGAGGTTGAACGCTGAACTGGATGGCTTGCCGTTTGCTGCTCAAAGGCCGGGCATACCTCGCTTAGGACGCCATAGGCGTCAGTATAGACGACGCGGGCGCGGTTTCGACAGCCACGAGTCGCCCGCGCAGGGAGTTCGGCAGCGCCTGCGTGATCTCGACGGTCGCGAAGCGGCCGATCACGTCGCGCCTGGGACTTGGGAAATTGACCACGCGGTTGTTCTCCGTGCGCCCCGACAGGTCGCCGCGCCCGCGCGGCGCCTCGCGGTCGATCAGGATGCGTTCGCAGCGCCCGACCATGGCGCGGCTCACGCTCTGGGCGTGGGCGAGATTGACGGCCTGCAGACGCGCAAGGCGCTCTTCTTTGATCGCGCGTTCCATGTCCGGCCATTCGGCCGCCGGGGTCCCCGGCCGGGGGCTATAGATGAAGCTGTAGGAGAGGTCGAAGGCCAGCTCTTCGGCCAGGGCCAGGGTCGCGGCGAAGTCCTCCTCGGTCTCCCCGGGGAACCCCACAATGAAGTCCGTCGACAGGCTGATGTCCGGGCGCACACGCCGCAGGCGCGCGATCTTGTCCCGATACGCCTCCACGGTATGCCCGCGCTTCATGCGCGCAAGCACCGCGTTCGAACCGCTTTGCACCGGCAGATGCAGGTGATTGACGAGCTTCGGGATGCGCGCGAAGGCCTCGATCAGGCCGTCGTCGAAATCGAGCGGGTGGGAGGTCGTGAACCGGATGCGCCCGATGCCCTCGATCTCGTTCACGTAATCGATGAGCATGGCGAGATCGGCGGTGCCGCCGCCCGCGCGCGCCCCCCGGTAGGCATTCACGTTCTGGCCGAGAAACGTCACCTCGCGGACACCCTGCTCGGCCAGGCTTGCGACCTCTGCCAGGACGTCGTCGAAGGGCCGGCTGAATTCCTGGCCGCGGGTGTAGGGGACCACGCAGAAACTGCAATACTTGCTGCAGCCCTCCATGATCGAGACGAAGGCCCGCGGCCCTTCCGCGCGCGGCTCGGGGAGCGCATCGAACTTCTCCATCTCCACGAAGGCGATGTCGACCCGGGGCTTGCGCGCGAGCGCGTCGTCCAGGAGCGCCGGCACGCGATGCAGGGTTTGCGGCCCGAAGACCAGATCGACGTAGGGGGCGCGGCGCCGGATCTCCTCGCCCTCCTGGCTCGCGACGCAACCGCCGACGCCGATGACGACCCCCGGACGCAGGCCCTTCCACTCGGACAGGCGCCCGAGGTCCGAAAACAACTTCTCCTCGGCCTTTTCGCGGATCGAGCAGCTGTTGACGAGCAGCACATCGGCCAGCGCCGGGTCGGCTACGCGCGTGAGCCCGTGGCTCTCCCGCAGCAGATCCGCAAGACGCGTCGAGTCGTACTCGTTCATCTGGCAGCCGTAGGTCTTGATGTACACGGTCCGAAGCATGGGCAAACGATACCGATCTTACCGCGGAATTTCCACACGGCGCCTCACAGCAGGTGGTAGGTGTCGTGGCAAGCCGGCGCCACGCGCCCGGCCCGCCTCACGAACTCACACAAGACGTCGGCGGCGCCCCGTCCCAAGGCGCGCCTGTTCGTCCCGAACCCCGCCGGGACCGCCTGCTCGGTCAGAAAGGCGGCCTCGTAATGGGCCTCGTCACGGGCTCGCCGCGAACCGATGTACAGCGCCTGCACGCGCTCGCCCGGTGGGTTTTCGAGCTTGATGTAGGCCTTGAGCCCGTGCGCGCGTTTGACGTAACCCCCCATTTGCGCGAACGGATCGGCGGCGAACGTGCGCTCGAGGTTCTGCTCGATGAGCGCGCGGATCTCGGCCCCCGTCAGGGTGACGGATGACACCGGCGGATTCATGGGGACGAGGTCTTCGAGGGCCCCGCGGGTCACCGGGCCCGGCACGATCGGCGCGCCGTAGCGCCAGGCGTTGGTGAGCGCAAGCGGGATGCCGGTCGCCTCGGCAACCGCCTCAAGCAGGAGGTTGTCGGCGGTCGATTCCCACATGCGAAAGCGGTCGAAGGCGCCGAGCGCCTCGCCCAGACGTTCGCCGCGGGCCTCGGCGTAGGGCTCGAGGGCCCCTGCGACCGACGCCGCCATGTCCGGATCGGGCGGGACGTCGGCCCCGACCTCGATGAGCTCATGACGAAAGCCCGTGACCCGGCCGTGCTCCACGCTGAGATCGAGACGCCCCAAAAACGAACCGTGCGATCCCGACTGCACGACCAGGGTGTCGCCGACCCGGTACGGCGAAAACAGGCGGTTGTGGGTGTGCCCGCTCAGGCACACGTCGATGCCGGTCGTTTGCTGCAAGAGCTTCAGGTCCTGAGGCAGGCCCAAATGCGACAGCAAGACCACGACGTCCGCGCGCTCATCGCGGCGCACGCGCCGGGCGAGCGCGCCCACGACCTCGGTCCCGAGGGTGAAAAACGCCCCGGCGCTGAAGGCCGGCGGCATGGTCTTGTCGACGATGTTGGATGCGATCCCGATCACGGCGACGCGCAGGCCCGCGACCTCGAACAGCGCATACGGCGGGAACAGCGAAGCGCCCGTGCGCTCGTCGTACACGTTGCAGGCAAGCACCGGGTAGGAGAGTTCCTGCGCGATCTCGTGAAATCCCGCCGGTCCGTAGGCGAACTCCCAATGGCCGGTCATGGCCTGGATCCCGAGGCGATTCAAGAGCGGGACCAGGATCCGGCCGCGCGAGGCGACCGCCGCGCGCGTGCCGTGCAAGGTATCGCCGCAGTCGAGGAACAGGCACTCGCGCTGGCGCTGAAGCGCGCTCACGAGCGTGCGGATGCGCGCGTATCCCCCGGCCTCGCGATACGTGACGCCCTGGGGTCCGGCAAAGGCCTCCGGATGCCCGTACAGGTAGGCGTGACTGTCGTTGATCTGGATGAGGGTGAACTCGCCCATGCCCCATTGAAGGGGATGCGCCGGGCCTTTGCCATCGGCCCTTCGCCTTTATCCGGCGAGCGCGGCCCTCAGGGCATCGAGGCACAGATTGACGTTGCGCACGTTGCTGCCGGCGCCCATGAGGCCGATGCGCCAGACGCGGCCGGCGAGCTCCCCAAGCCCGGCCCCGATCTCGATGCCCCACTCCTCGAGCAGGCGGCGGCGCACGCGCGCCTCGTCGACGCCCGAGGGCACGGAGACGCTGTTGAGCTGCGGGAGACGGATCGCCGGCGCGACCGCCATGTCGAGGCCGAGCGCCTCGATCCCGGCGACGAAGCGCTCATGCATGACGCGGTGGCGCGCCCAGGAGGCCTCGAGTCCCTCTTCCTCCAACATCACCAGGGCCTCGTGCAGGGCGTAGAGCATATTGATGGGCGCGGTGTGGTGGTAGGTGCGGCCGCCGGCGCCCCAATACCCCATCAAGAGATTGAGATCCAAAAACCAGCTCGCCGTCTTGTGACTGCGCGCGCGCACCTTGGCGAGCGCCCGCTCGTTGAAGGTCAGCGGCGCAAGCCCCGGCGGGCACGACAGGCACTTCTGGGTGCCGGCGTACACGGCATCCAGTTCCCATTCGTCCACCGCGAGCGGGACGCCGCCCAAGGCCGTCACGGCATCGACCGCGACCAGGGCGCCGTGAGCGTGCGCCACCTGCGCGATCGCGCGCACGTCCGAGAGCACGCCCGTCGAGGTCTCGGCGTGCACGCAGGCCACGAGGCGCGCGTCCTTGTGGGCCTTGAGCGCCGAGGCCACCTGATCCGGATCGACGGCCTCGCCGAAGGGGCTGTCGACGAACACCGGCACGCCCCCCAACCGGCCGACGAGGTCGCCCATGCGTCCGCCGAACACCCCGTTACGGCATACGACCACGACCTCCCCGGGCTCCACGAGGTTGGCAAGACAGGCCTCCATGCCCGCGGAACCCGGCGCCGAGATCGGAAATGTCGCCCCGTTGCGGGTCTGGAAGGCGTACTGAAGGAGGGCCTTGACCTCTTCCATCATCGCGATGAAGGCCGGATCGAGATGCCCGATGGTCGGGCGCGCCATCGCCAACAACACGCGCGCGGGCACATCGGACGGGCCCGGGCCCAGAAGCACCCGTGCCGGAGGCGTAAAGGATCGTGTCATGGCGGGCAGTATGCCGAGAGGCGCGGTCGGCCGCAACCGGCTCAGCTCACGCAAGCCGCACGCGCTGGAACTCGAGCGGCGCCCCGGTGCCCGTATCGAAGGTCACCGAGGCCTCGAGGCCCACACGCGCGATCTCCTCGGGATCGGCATGCGCCTCGTACACGGCGTGCATCGCGCCGAGCGCGTACTGTTCCCCGGACCCGAAGGCGTAAAACCGGGAGTACTCGAGCACGGTCCGCTTCGAACACACGCCGAAGATCCCGTGGGCGTTGGCCACCAGGAGGCTCGCCTGCATCGATTCGAAGGCGTCGTCGTTGCCGTCCCCGTCCAGCTTCAAAAAATAGTTGTCCTTCAGCATGGCGTGCAGCTCGAGGCTCGTCTTGTAGATGTCGTTCACGTTTTTGAACGACCGCCGGCAGCGCGTCTCGAGGAAGATATTGCGTAACGCCATGTCCATGGCCGCGTGCCCCGTGACCGCAAGCCAGGTGTCCTCGACGCGTATGAGCTTGCTCGCGTTTTTGATGAACTCGGCCGACTCCCGCTGGTCGCCGTAGGTGCCAAGCGTGTCGGCGCCGATCACCGCCGTATCGCCCTTCCGAACAACCACAATTGTCGTCATGCTGTCTCTCGAAGGCCGGCTTGGAAAACGGGGTCGGGTCCGCTCGGGATGGCGCGCCGGTCTGGCGGGCCGTCCGGTCGGCGCGCTTTGACCTTGGGCCCTGGGCCCTTTAGTATGCCCTCCTAGTATAGGATTCCTGCCTCATCATGAGCAATCCGCCAAGCGTACCCAGCGCGACCCCTCCCGCCGTGGCCCGGGCGCAAGCGCTCCTCCGGTCGTGCGTGCACTGCGGGTTTTGCAATGCCACCTGCCCGACCTATGCCCTGACGGGCGACGAGCGCGAGGGCCCGCGCGGACGGCTGCACCTGATGGAGGCGGTCTTTGCGGGCCACGCGGACCTGGATGTCGCGCCGCTCGATCACTGCCTCACCTGCCGGTCCTGCGAATCCACCTGCCCGGCCGGGGTCCGTTACGGGGACATTCTCGCGATCGCCCGCGAGCACGCGCACAC
>DAHWKH010000072.1 GCA_027343725.1 Acidiferrobacteraceae bacterium | reverse complement strand
CAGGACCTGCTCGGGGCAAGCCGCGCGCTCCCCGACTTCGGCGGCGGCTTCTCGCCGCGCGCGGGCCTTGGCCTCATGAGTGCGACGCGCGCGTGCGCGTTGCTCGCGGGTCGCGACTACGCCCTGCCCGAGGACGTGCAGGAGGTGGCAATCGCCGTGCTCGCGCACCGTCTCGGTCTTGCCGACGGCGAGGACGCGGTGCGCCGCCTGCTCGAGACCGTGGCCGTGCCATGAGCGCCCCGGCGCAGATCCTCGGGCGCCGCTCCCTCTTCCTCCTGCCGACGCGTGGTGGCCTCTTTTTCGGGGCGACCCTCCTGGCCCTCCTGCTCGCGGCCATGAATTACGGCAACGGCCCGGCCTACGGCCTCACCTTCCTGCTCGCGACCACGGCCGCCTTCTCGGGGGCCGTGGGGCAGCGCAACCTCCTGGGCCTTGGCCTCCACGAGACCCTGCCGCGGGCGGACTTCACCGGCAGTCCGGTGGGCTTTCGGGTGGTGGTCGTCAACCCCGATGGGCGCGCGCGCTACGGCCTGATGCTGGCGGCGGGCGCGGCGCACGCGGCCTTCGATCTCGGCGCGCACGAGCAGCGCACGGTCGAGATCCCCTGGCCGACGGGCCGCCGTGGGCGCGTCGCCCCGCCCGTGCTGCGATTGAGCAGCACCTACCCGTTCGGGTTGCTGCGCGTGCGCTCGCGCAAGCTCGTGCTCGAGGAGGCGGCGCTCGCCTATCCCCGACCCGCGGCGCGCGCGCCTCTCCCGGCGGGTCAGGCCGAGGACGAGGCCCGCGCCCACGAGCGCGGGCGCGAGGTCGTGGCCGGCGGGGACTTCGTGGGGCTTGCGCCGTTTCGCGCGGGCGAGAGCCCCCGGCACATCCACTGGAAGGCCGCGGCCGCCGGTCGCGGGCTCTTCGTCAAGCGCTTCGCCGGCCCCTCGGACGAGGAGGTCTGGCTTGCGCTCGCGCCCACCGGCGATCTCGAGGGACGCCTGAGTATCCTCTGTCGCCAAGTGCTCGACGCCGAGCGCCGCGGTTTGCGCTACGGCCTGCGATTGGGGCCCTTGCGTCTGCCGCCCGCGCGCGGGCCCTGGCACCGGGAGCACTGTTTAGAGCGGCTTGCGCTCTTCGACGGCGATGCGTCCTAGTCCGGGACACGCCCTGCCCGCGACCCTGCTGATTCTCATGGCGCTCGCCTGCCTGCCGCTTGCGCCCTTTCTGCCCTGGTGGTCCACGGGACTGGCCCTGACCGCGCTCGCCTGGCGCGGCTTCGTGGTCCCGCGCCGCGGCCTGCCCGCCCAGGGCGTGCGTTGGCTGCTTGCGATCGCGGTCGCGACGATCGTGTTCCTGCGCTTTCACACGGTGGTGGGCGAACGGCCGGGCTTGAGTTTTTTCGTGATGCTGGTCGGCTTGAAGCTCCTCGAGAGCGACTCGGCGCGCGACCAGGTGGTCCTGGTGCTCTTTGGGTATCTCGCGCTCATGGGCGGCCTGCTGTTCGCGCCCACACCGCTCATGGGCCTTTACACCCTGGGTTTCGCGGCGGCCTCCTTCGTCGCGCTCTCGCTCATCACCCAGCCCTCGGGGCCCGCGATGCGCGCCCGCTGGCGCTTGAGCGTAGGGCTCCTCGCCCAGGCCCTGCCGGTCGCCTTCCTCGGCTATCTGCTGTTTCCGCGCATCGCCATCGGCCTTTGGCACAGCGTGCCGGTGCCGGTCGGGCGCACGGGGCTCACGAGTGTCCTGCGCCCCGGGTCCCTCGAGGCGCTCTTGCGTTCGCGCCAAGTGGCGTTGCGCGCGCTCTTCCAGGGCCCGAAGCCGCCCAAGGACCGGCGCTATTTCCGGGCCTACGTCCTGACAGCGACGAACGGCCGCACCTGGCGCGCGGGTCCGCTTTGGCATGCACGCGGACACAGCGTCGGGCCCGCGAGCGCCCCGTACACGATCCTGCTCAACCCAACCGGCAATTCGGTCATGCCGGCGCTCGATTGGCCGGCGCGCGCCCCGCGCGGGGCGGAGCTCGCAGACGGGGACCTCGTGCGGCGCGCACACCCCATCGAGCATGTCCTGCGCTACACGCTCACGGCGCGTCCGATCCGGCGCGCGCGCCTGGGCGCGCACGAACGCGCCCAGGACCTCGCCTTGCCCCGATCCCTCGATCCCCGGATTCGCGCGCTCGCGCGGCGTCTCGCCTCCCATCGCGGCCCCCTAGCGCGCATCCACCGGACCCTCGGCTACTTCGTCCGCCACCACTTCACCTACACCTTGACCCCCCCGCCCATGGGGCGGGATCCCACGGCCGGCTTTCTGTTCCGCGCGCGCAGCGGCTATTGCGAGGACTACGCGAGCGCCTTTGCGATCCTGATGCGCGCCGAGGGCGTGCCTGCGCGCGTCGTCGTTGGGTATTTTGGGGGGGAGTTCAACCCCGTGGGAGGCGATGTGATCGTCCGCGAGTGGGACGCGCACTCCTGGACCGAGGTCTTCGTGCGCGGGCGCTGGCGGCGCATCGACCCCACGGCGGTGGTGGCCCCCGCGAGCCTCTGGCATGGGGGGAGCGCGGCGCTGGGGGCACATGGCGCGGCTCGCGCCGGTCGTTACGCGTGGTGGCGCTTTACGCGCGTGCATTGGGGCCTGTGGCTCGATGCGGCGACGACCGCCTGGGACAACTGGGTGGTCGATTACAATGCACGCCGCCAGGACGCGCTATTGCGGCGTCTCGGCTGGCGCCATACCGGGCGCGCGGCGCTCGCCGCGGCGGTCGTGGCCCTCGCGCTCCTCGTGGTGGCGATTGTGCGCGCAAGCGGCGCGCGTGCGCCCCGGCGGGATCCGGCAAGGCGCGCCTACGACGCCTACGCGCGCAAGCTCGCGCGCGTAGGCCTTGCGCCGCGCCCCTGGGAAGGACCGAAAGACCACCTCGCGCGCGCAAGCGTGGCGCGCCCCGACCTCGAGCCTCTGATGAGCGCGATCACCGCCGCCTATGTCGCCGCGCGCTACGACGGCCGCCCCGAGGCGCTCAAGACCTTGCGCACGCAGCTGCGCGCCTTCCGCCCCCGGCGCTCAGGGCTTGCGCGCCTCACGCGCAAGCCATAGGCCCCCGAGGACCGCGGCCGTGCTCGAGGCCAAGAGCACGCCGAGCTTCGCGGCATCGCGCGCCGGCCCCGGGGTAAAGGCGAGCGTATTGATGAAAAGCGCCATGGTGAACCCGATGCCGCTCAACCACGCCGCGCCCAGGATGTGCCGGAACGTGACCCCGGTCGGCGGGTGGGCGAGTCGCGTGCGCAAGGCGAGCCAGGAGGCGCCCCCGACGCCTGCGAATTTGCCGAGCAAAAGCCCGAGAAAGACCCCAAGAAAGACGCTGGTGCGCGCCGTGAAGTCGGCGCGCGCGAGCACCAAGGCGCTGTTGGCGAGCGCGAACAGCGGCAGGACCCCGAAGGTCACATACGGGGCGAGACGGCGCTCGAGCCGGGCGCTCGCGCCATCGGACGCCCCGGGGGCGCTGCTCGGGATGGCGGCCGCGAGCACCACGCCGGCAAGCGGCGGGTCGATCCCCGCGCGGCCCAGCGCCCACCACAGGATGGCGCCGAGACCAAGATACGACGGCAGGCCTCGGGCCCGCCGCCACGACGGAACGAAGAGAACGGTCGCCACAGCGAACACCGCGACCAGGGCCCAGGGACGCCAGTGACGAGTGTAGTACAGGGCGATGACGAGGACCGCGGCGATGTCGTCCACGATCGCGAGCGCCAAGAGAAAGATGAGCAGGTTGCGCGGCGCGCGCCGGCCGAGGAGCGCGAGCACCCCGGCGGCGAAGGCGACATCGGTGCTCATGGGGATGGCCCAACCGTTGGCGGTCGAGGGTCCTGCGTTCAGGGCATGATAGATGAGGGCCGGCGCGATCATCCCCGCGAGGGCGGCGATCAAAGGCAGGGCCATGGCCCGCGGGTGGCGCAGCGCGCCGTGGCGCGCCTCGCGTTTGAGGTCGAGCCCCACCACCAGGAAAAAGGCGGTCATGAGGCCCTTGTCCACGACCCCATGGAGGCTCGCGACGATGCCGAAGGGGAGCCGGTAAGACGTGTCCCAGAGGCGTTGGTACGCGGGCCCCAGGGGCGAGTTCGCGGCCACGAGGGCGAATAGCGCGGCCGACAACAGCACGAGCGCGCCGGCCCAAGCGCGGTGGTGGGCCTTCGGGTCCTCGAGCGGCACGGGTATCTCCGGTGGAAGAAACGGACCTCTAAGGAGTCCGTTCGCGGCATTGCCGATTATACGGCAAGCGCCGAGCAAACCCCAGGCGCCACCCACATAGATGATGGTGCGTTAAGGCCGGTCGGACCCCTTGGCTGCCTCCCGAAAAAGCAAGGGCCCCCAGAGGAGGCCCCGCGCCCGGCAGTCGAGGCCCCCGGGGTAGTAGCGAAAGATTCTCGCTCGAACCGCCCCGTATGTCACGCGGGGATGTCCGTGGTGTCGAGAGCAATAGACTGTCCGGACCTGTGGCGGGGATGTGTCGGGCTTTATTGGACACCGGGTGGCAACAAAACGTGGGTTTCCGCCCGAAGACCGTCCTTTATTTCCCGATGCAGAAGCTCCCGAAAATCCTCCCAAGGAGATCGTCGCTCGTGAAGCGCCCGGTGATCTCGCCGAGGCTTTCGTGGGCGCGCCGCAATTCCTCGGCGGCAAGCTCCGCGCGCGCGTCCTCATGATGATCGAGCGCGCGCGCAAGCGCCGCGTCCACGGCCTCGAGGGCCGCGAGGTGCCGGCGGCGGGCGCTGAAGACCCCTGTTCCTTCGGAGGAAGGCTCGTCCCCCAGGAGGTTTGCGCGCAGGGCCGCCCTCAGGTCGTCGAGCCCCTCGCCGCTCGGGGCGCAGACCGCGAACCCCTCGGGGCCCGCCCCGGGCGGACGCTTGCTGATGTCGATCTTGGTGAGCACGGTCAAGACCGGCACCGGGATGGCCGGCACGTCCGTGGGTGAGCGGTCACTGTCGTCCACCACCAGGAGGGCGCAATCGGCTTGCGCGAAGGCCTCCTCCGCGCGACGCACGCCTTCGCGCTCGATCGGATCGCGCGCCTCGCGCAGGCCGGCGGTATCGGTCAGGCGCAAGGTGAGCCCCTCGAGGACGATGGTCTCGCGCACGAGGTCACGGGTCGTTCCGGGACAGGGGCTCACGATCGCGGCCTCGTGACCTGCAAGCGCGTTCAGGAGTGTCGACTTGCCGGCATTCGGGGCCCCGACGATCACGACCTGGGCACCCTCGCGCAAAAGCCGCCCCTCGCGCGCGCGCTTCACGGTCCCCATGAGGCGCGCACGAAGATCGATGAGGGCTTGTTTCAGGGCCGCGTGTTCGGCGGCGTCCTCGGCCTCGTCGGGAAAGTCGAGCGCGGCCTCGATGCGGGCGCGCACGCCGATCAGCTGCTCGCTGAAGGCGTTGAGGGTCTCGGAGAAGTGGCCGGTCAGGGTGCGGAAGGCGGCGCGCGCCGCCTCCTCGCTCGCGCTCTCGATGAGGTCGGCCACGGCCTCGGCCTGGACGAGGTCGATTTTGCCGTTCAGGAAGGCGCGCTCGGTGAATTCCCCGGGGCGCGCCAGGCGCGCGCCGTTCGCGATGAGGGCCTTGAGGAGGCGGTCCAGGACGACCGGGCTCCCGTGCCCCTGGAGCTCGAGGACGTCTTCGCCCGTGAAGGACGCCGGTGCCGGGAAATACAGCGCGAGGCCCTCATCGAGCGCGCTCCCGTTTACATCCCGAAAGCGGGTGAGCGTCGCCTGGCGCGGGGGCGGGCAGGCGCCGAGCAGGAGGTTTGCGAGCTGCGGGGCCAAAGGCCCCGAGACCCGCACGACCCCGATCCCGCCCGCCCCCGGCGGGGTCGCGACCGCGCAGATCGTGTCGGCCATCGCGGCCTCAGGCTTTCTCCATCCGCGCCATGACCCACCACTGCTGGAGGATGGAAAGGAGGTTGTTGACCACCCAGTAGAGCACGAGCCCGGCCGGGAAGAAAAGGAAGAACACCGTGAAGATCACCGGCATCGCCATCATGATCTTGCGCTGGGTCGGATCCATCATCGCCGGATTCAGCAGCTGCTGCAGCATCATCGAGGCGCCCATCAGGATCGGCAGCACGAAGTACGGGTCGGGGGCGGCGAGATTGTGGATCCACAGAATGAAGGGCGCATCACGCAAGGACACGCTGTCGAGGAGCACCCAGTAGAGCGCGATGAACACCGGGATCTGCACGATCATCGGCAAGCAGCCGCCGAGCGGGTTCATCTTCTCCTGGCGATAGAGCTCCATCATGGCCTGCTGCAGGGCGCCGCGGTCCGAGCCGTGACGCTCCTTCAGGGCCGCCATGCGCGGCTGGAGCTTGCGCATCTTGGCCATGGATTTGAAGCTCGCGGCCGACAGCGGATAAAAGATGAGCTTGATGAGCACCGTCAACAGGATGATCGCGACGCCCCAGTTGCCGGTCAGGTGATCGATGCGGGCAAGGAACCAGTACAGGGGCTTGGCCAGCACCGTGAGCCAGCCGTAGTCGACCGTGAGCGGGAGGCCGGGGGCGACCTTACGCAGGATCGAGGGCTTTTTCGGGCCGAGGAAGAGGCGCGTGGTGAGCGTGCCGCTTGCGTGCGGCGCGACCGTCAGCGCATGCGCGGTCTTGTAGCCGAGCACGTAGCGCGGCCCCGGGAGGCCCAAGCTATAGAAGATCGCGGGCGTCGTCGCGGGTGGCAGGGCCGCGCCCAAGAAGTAGTGTTGCGATACCGCCACCCAGCCGCCGGTCGCGTGCACGGACAGCGGGTGCTTCGCAAGATGCGGGAACGGCACCTGGTGGTACTTGTGCGCCGGCGTATAGATCGCCCCGCCCACATAGACTGGCGCCGAATGGTAGAACGGGGTCTTGGGCGGCGGGCCGTGAAGAAACTGGCTGTAGAGATAGATCTGTCTGGGCCGGGGGCCCAAATTCGTCACGTGGTAGCGGACCCCTACGACGTAGGAGCCGCGCGTGAAGACATAGGTCTTCGTGACACTGAGGCCCTGGCTCGCCCAATGAAAGCGCAGGCGCAGATGATTTTTCCCCGGGCGCAGACGATAGTGCGTCTTGGCGATCGTGTAGAGGGTGTCCTGGTTGGGAACGGCGTGGCGCGCCAAGAGGCCATTGTCGTTGACAAAAAACGCCGGCCCCTTCGGGACCAGGAGGGGATAGAGCCGTTTGCGGTGGCTGTGCTTCGCGAAATAGCGCCGTAACACGAGCCGCACCGGATCGGCGCCGCGCGTGCTCAGGGTGGCAATAAGGACGTTCGTGCGCACGCGGACGGCCCGCGCCGCTTGTGGCCGGACCTTGGGCCTCGGGGCCATCGGGGCCTTGGGTATCGGGCGCTTCACCTGCGCTGGCGGCAGGCTCGGGATGACGGTGGTGGGCGCCGCCTTCGGTGGGTGCGGAATCGGACGATGTTGCCAGTCGTTCCAGAGCGTGAAGACGATGATGGCGAGTAAGCCGTAAAGAATGGGGCGCAGCGCATTCATAAGATGGTGTTCGAAGACCTCAGCGGGGAACGGGGTCGTGACCACCTGCGTGCCACGGGTGGCAGCGGGCGATCCGTTTGACGGCAAGCCAGGCCCCTTTGCGGGGGCCGTGGATCGAGACAGCTTCGAGCGCGTATTGCGAGCACGTCGGCGCATAGCGGCAATGGGCGCCGAGCCAGGGGCTCACGAAGTATTGGTAGCCGCGGATCAGCCCGATCAGGATTTGGCGCATGTCCGACACATTTTCTTGGCCAGTTGAAGGAAGGCTTCGCTCAATTCCCGGCCCGTGGCGCGCACGCTTTCGGGATAGGCGACCACCACGAAATCGAGCGCGCACAGGTCCTGATGGTGGAGACGGAACACCTCGCGCGTGCAGCGCTTGATGCGATTGCGCACCACCGCTTTCCGCGAGACCTTACGCGAGACCGCAAGACCCAACCGCGCATGCCCGACGTCGTTGCACGCCGCCACGATCCCGATCCCGGCCTGACGCGCCCGCCGGCCGTTCTTGAAGACCGCTTGATATTGGGCCGGTTCCGTCAGGCGGCGTAGCCGCGGAAAGCGCGCCCGCCCGCGAACCACCGAGGGTGATTAGGCGCTCAGGCGCGCGCGGCCCTTGGCGCGGCGCGCATTGATCACCGCGCGCCCGCCCGCTGTCCGCATCCGCGCGCGAAAGCCGTGTGTCCTTTTGCGCTTCAAAACACTCGGCTGAAACGGTCTTTTCATGATAGGCCTTCGATCCTAAGGGCTTCCAAAGGGCGGAAACACTACGGTGTCGGGCGGCCTTTGTCAACGGCACGAGGCGCCCCGCTCGGCGGGCGCGTCTTGTGGATAACTCGCGGCCGCCCTAGACTATCCGCCTTGCCTTGTCAGGTCCTCAAGCCGTGAGCCAACCGAACCTCTGGAAGAAGTGTCTGGATCGCCTCGAAGAGGAGCTCTCGGCGCAACAATTCAACACCTGGATCCGGCCGCTGCAGGCCGTTTGGGACAAGAACTGCCTGCGATTATTGGCGCCGAACCGCTTCGTGACCGAGTGGGTGAAGGATCGCTTCGCCGAGCGTATAGCGGAGCTCGCGGCGCAGTATCAGGGCGGCAGCGCCGCTGTGAGTGTGATCGTTCAGGTGGGGAGTAACAGCCCGCGCGTGCAAGCCCCGGTGAAGGTCACGAATGCCACCCGACGCGAGCCGATCCACGGCTCGCGCCTGAACCCGGAATTCACGTTCGAGACGCATATCGAAGGGAAATCGAACCAGTTGGCGCGGGCCGCGGCCCGCCAGGTCGGAGAGAATCCGGGCGGGGCGTACAACCCCCTATTCATTTATGGCGGTGTGGGTCTCGGGAAAACCCATCTCATGCAGGCCGCGGGCAATCTCCTGGCCGAACATAAACGCGATGCCCGGGTTGCCTACGTGCATTCGGAGCGGTTCGTGGCGGATATGGTCAAGGCGCTCCAGCACAACGCCATCAACGACTTCAAGAAATACTACCGCTCACTCGATGCCCTTCTAATCGACGACATCCAGTTCTTCGCCGGCAAGGAACGATCTCAGGAGGAGTTCTTTCATACCTTCAACGCGCTCCTGGAAGGCCAGCGGCAAGTCATCATAACGGCCGATCGCTTCCCCAAGGAATTCGTCGGTGTCGAGGAGCGCCTGGTCTCGCGCTTCGGCTCGGGTCTCACGGTCTCGATCGAACCGCCGGAGCTCGAGACGCGTGTCGCCATCCTCATCAAAAAGTCCCAACAGGACGGCGTCCCCTTGCGCGAGGAGGTTGCGTTTTTCATCGCCAAACGCGTGCGCTCGAACGTTCGCGAGCTGGAAGGCGCGTTGCGGCGCGTTCTCGCGAGCGCGAACTTCACCGGCCGCCCGATCGATCTCACGTTGGCGGCGGAAAGCCTGAAGGACCTGCTCGCGTTCCAGGAGCGGCTCGTGACGATTCACAACATCCAAAAAATCGTCGCCGAGTACTTCAAGATCCGGGTCTCGGACTTGAGCGCCAAGAGTCGCTCGCGCCAGGTGACACGCCCCCGGCAGATCGCGATGGCGCTCGCGAAGGAACTCACGCACCATAGTCTGCCGGAGATCGGCAAAGAGTTCGGGGGCCGGGATCATTCGACCGTCATCCATGCGTGTCGTAAGGTGACAGAGCTCTTGGAGAGCGATCCGCGTATGAAGGAGGATTACGGCAATCTCACGCGGATATTGACGACATAAACTGTGGATGTTTTGGGATAAAACGGGGGGTTTGGCGGCGGTCCGGTTTTGTGCACAACTGTCCACAAGCTTACCCACAATCCCAAGGGGCGGTTATCCACACCAAGGCGGCCTTGAAAACGCAAGGTTAATCAAAGAATTAACGAGTTATGCACCAAGCGTGCGGGTGCTAATAGTCATAACAACAAGACAGATTAACTCATTTAAAGACTTGTTACAGACGATAAGGGGCCGGTATGCAATTTGCCATGGGGCGGGATGAGTTGTTGAAGGGCGTGGGGATCGTGGCGGGTGTCGTGGAGAGGCGCCAGACGCGGCCGATTTTGTCGCATGTCCTCATTACGACCACTGGCAAGGAAGTGACCGTGACGGGGAGCGATCTCGAGATCGAGATGGTGGTGAAGCTGCAGGCGACGGGTGCCGTCGAGGGGGCCGTGACGGTTCCCGGGCGCAAGCTTTTGGATATCCTACGGGCCTTGCCGGCGGGCGGTGAGGTGGTGATGGCGGTCGAGGGTGAACGTGTCCGCCTGACGAGCGGCCGCAGCCGCTTCCAGCTCGGGACCTTGCCGGCGGAGGACTTCCCGAACCTGACGGAGACCGCGTGGGAGATGCAGTTCGCGGTGGAGCGAGGTCTTCTGCGGCGCATTATCGAAAAGACGCAGTTCTGCATGGCCCAGCAGGACGTGCGCTATTATTTAAACGGCGTGATGTTCGAGACCCTGCCTGGGAGTCTGAAGGCGGTGGCGGCCGATGGGCACAGGCTTGCGTTGTGCGAGGTGGCGATCCCGGATGCGCAGGTGGTGGAGCGGCAGGTGATCGTCCCCCGAAAAGGCATCGGCGAACTGGTCCGCTTCCTCGGGAGCGAGGAAGGGGCGGTCGAGGTCGCCATCTCCGGAAACCACATCCGCGTGCGCCAGGACAACGTGGTCTTCACCTCGAAGCTCATCGACGGCCGCTTCCCCGACTATCACCGCGTCGTGCCAAGCGAGGTGGCCCAAACCGTGGCCTTGCCGCGGGAGCCCTTCCGGGAGATGTTGGCACGCGTCGGGGTGGTCGCGAGCGAGAAGTTTCGCGGGATCAGGCTCACGTTTAAGGACCGGACGGTGGTCGCGAGCGCGAGCAACCCGGAGCGCGACGAGGCCTCCGAGGAAATGGACCTGACGGCCGAGGTCCCGGAGCTCGAAGTCGGGTTCAATGTCGGGTACATCCTCGAGGCGATGGGGGCGATCGAGGGCGAGATCGCGGAGTTTGGTTGGAACGATAACAACAGCGGTTGCCGGCTCAAGCCCGGCGGCGGCGATGGGACGCTCGTGTATGTGGTCATGCCCATGCGGCTGTAGATGGCGCTGACCGGCCTTCAGATCCGGAACCTGCGATGTCTTTGTGAGGTCGACTGGTCCCCCGGGGCGGGGGTGAACGTGGTGTTCGGCGCCAACGGCGCGGGCAAGACGACGCTCCTCGAGGCGGTCCTCTTGGCGGCACGCGGCAAGAGCTGGCGGCCGGGCGGGGTGCGGGCCGCCATTCGCAACGGGGCCGAGTCGGTGGCGGTGCGGGCGGCCTTCGGGGAGGGGCTTGAGGCCGGCTGGCTTGCGTATGAAAGAAGCGCGCGCGAGCGCCGGTGGGTCCAGAACGGGGAGCCCGTCCGCTCCCCGCTTTCGGCCTATCAGGCCTTACCAGTTCTGATCCTGAGTCCTGAAAGCCATTACGAGACCCTGCAGGACCCGCAGGTCCGGCGGACCGCGATGCAATGGGCGATGTTCCACGTGGAACCTTTGTTCCTCGAGACCTGGCGACGCTATCAGCGGGTCTTGCGGCAACGCAACAGCGCGTTGCGCAACGGGGATCGCCATTACCGCATGTTCGATCCGGGGCTCGCCCAGGCCGGGGAGGCGCTGGCCGGGTTTTGGGAGGGCCTGGGACGCGAGGTCGAGCCGCTCCTCCAAGACGGGGTCACACGCTTACACCTGGGACGCACGGTCGGGGCCGCGGTGCGCCGGGGCTGGACGGGCGAGAGCCTGCTCGCGGCGCTGGCGGCGACCCAGGAGGCCGATGAGCGCCTGGGCTATACGCAGGCCGGCCCGCATCGCGCGGACGTGCAATTCACCATGGAGGGCCGGCCGCTTGCCCAGATCGCCTCCCATGGCCAGCAAAAGATCGTCGCGAGCGCTTGGCGACTGGCGCTCGCCGCGCGCGTGCACGCCGCCGGCGCCGAGCCCCTCCTCCTCATCGACGACCTCGGCGCGGAACTGGACGGCGAGCGCAGGCAGGCCTTCTACGAAACACTGGGGTCTGCGCGCCTGCAGGCGGTCGTGACGGCCATCGAGAGCGACCCCTCGATGCCCACCGGGTTCTCGATGTTCCACGTGGAACACGGGGGCCTCAGCGCGCCCTGACCCGGGTTCTATGGTAGAATGTCGCCCTTCAGCAGGAGACCACGATGGACATCCAGCCGGCTTACGACCAGGACAGCATTCAGGTATTAAAGGGGCTCGACGCGGTTCGCAAACGCCCCGGGATGTACATCGGGGACACGGAAGACGGCACCGGCCTGCACCACATGGTATTCGAGGCGGTCGACAACGCCATCGACGAGATCCTGGCCGGGTATTGCTCCGAGGTGCGCGTGACCATTCACGTGGACGAATCGGTGAGCGTCGCCGACAACGGTCGCGGCATCCCCACCGGCATCATCGCCTCCGAGGGGCGCTCGGCGGCTGAGGTCATCATGACCGTCCTGCATGCCGGGGGCAAGTTCGACCAGAACTCCTACAAGGTCTCGGGTGGCCTGCACGGCGTCGGCATCTCGGTCGTCAACGCCCTCTCGGAATTCCTCGAGCTCACCATTTACCGCGACGGCCAACAGCACTTCCAGCGCTACGAGTATGGCGAACCGCTGGCGCCGCTGGCCGTCGTCGGGCCCACGGACACCACCGGGACCTGCGTGCACTTCAAGGCCAGCACCAAGACCTTCTCGGATTGCGTCCTCCATTACGACCTGCTCGCCAAACGCCTGCGGGAGCTCTCCTTCCTGAACTCAGGGGCGCGCATCGTGCTGACCGACGAGCGCACCGGCAAGAGCGATTGCTTCGAGTATCAAGGCGGCATCGCGGCGTTCGTGACGGACCTCAACCGGGCCAAGAACCCCCTACACCCCCAGGTGATCCTCTTGCGCGCCGAGCGCGACAGGGTGCTCGTGGATCTCGCCCTCCAGTGGAACGACTCCTATCAGGAAAACGTGTTCTGCTACACGAACAACATCCCGCAGCGCGACGGCGGCACCCATCTCGCGGGCCTGCGCGCCGGCCTCACGCGTACCCTCAACCAGTACATGGAAGAGTCCGGCCTCATCAAGCGCGCCAAGGTCAGCCCGACGGGCGACGATGCCCGCGAGGGCCTGACCGCGGTCTTGTCAGTCAAGGTCCCGGACCCGAAGTTTTCCTCCCAAACCAAGGACAAGCTCGTCTCCTCCGAGGTCAAGGCCGCGGTCGAGTCGGTGGTCAACGAGCAGCTGCAGTGGTATCTGCAGGAAAACCCGGCGGTGGCGAAGGCCGTCGCCGAAAAGGTCGTGGAGGCCGCGCGCGCCCGCGAGGCCGCGCGCCGGGCGCGGGAGATGACGCGCCGCAAGGGCGCGCTCGACATCGCGGGCCTCCCGGGCAAGCTCGCCGACTGTCAGGAGCGCGACCCCGGGCAATGCGAGCTCTATCTCGTCGAGGGCGACTCCGCGGGGGGCTCGGCCAAGCAGGCGCGCGACCGGCGTTTTCAAGCGATCCTGCCGCTCAAGGGCAAGATCTTGAACGTGGAGCGCGCGCGCTTCGATAAGATGCTCTCCTCGGCCGAGGTCGGGACCCTCATCACCGCCCTCGGGACCGGTATCGGGCGCGAGGATTTCCAGGTCGAGAAGTTGCGCTACCACCGCATCATCATCATGACCGACGCCGATGTCGACGGCTCCCACATCCGCACGCTGCTGCTCACCTTCTTCTACCGCCAGATGCCGGAGCTCCTGGCGCGCGGGCACGTCTATATCGCCCAACCGCCGCTCTACAAGGTCAAGCACGGCAAACAGGAGCGCTACCTCAAAGACGACGCCGAGCTCACGACGTATTTGGCCGAGAAGGCCCTGGACGGCGCGCGTCTCCTGTGCGGGCCCGGCGACGACGCGCTCATGGGCCAACCGCTGGCGGCCCTCTTCCGGGACTACATCAAGGGCGATCAGTATTTGCGCAGGCTGGCGCGCCGCCACGATCGCGCGATGCTGAAAGAGCTCATGACGCTCCCGACCCTCACCGTCGAGCAACTCAAAGACGCGCACGAGGCCGAGGCCTTCGCCGCGGCGCTCGCCGGCCGCTTGCAGGGCCTGCGCGGGAGCGCGCGTTACGAGGTGAGCGCGGTCGTGCATCAGGCGCTCGAGTCTCATGAGATCCTGGTGGTGCGCACCGAGCACGGCGGCGTGCGCGCCTCGCGCATCGACACGGCCTTCGTGCAGTCCGGGGAATACAAGGGCCTGCGGGTGCTCGGGACCCGGCTCGCGGGCCTCATCAAGGACGGCGGCCAGGTCGAGCGTCAGGGCCGGAGCCTTGCCGTCAGCCACTTCGAAGAGGCCTACGAATGGCTCTTGGAAGAGGCCCGGCGCGGCCATAGCATCCAGCGCTACAAGGGTCTCGGCGAGATGAACCCGGACCAGCTGTGGGAGACCACCATGGACCCGGCGGTGCGCAGGCTTCTCAAGGTGAACATCGAAGACGGGGTCGCGGCGGACCTCATCTTCACGACCTTGATGGGCGACCAGGTCGAGCCGCGGCGCGACTTCATCGAGAAGAACGCCCTGCAGGCCCTCAATCTCGACGTCTAGCCATGGGCGCCTACCGGCCGATCCCTTGCGCCCTGCACGACCGCTACGAGCGCGCCGTGATCACCCGCGCCCCACTCACCCTGCGCTGGTACGAGGGCGCGCACACGCATACCGACACCGTGCGCGCGCTCGCGCTCGCAACCGAACAGGGCGAGGAGTTTTTGTCCTTCGAGGATAGCGCCGGCGCCACCCACCACGTCCGCCTGGATGCGATCCGCCTGATCGCTTAAGGCGCGCGCGCGTACACAAGGTCGCGCGCCGGCTGCCCGAGCAAAAGCCCCCGGCGCTCGAACTTCGTTGCCGGGCGCCACGGGGTCCGCGGTGCCCGCTGAAGCCCCGGGGTGGCCTCGGCAAGCGCTGCGACCTCATCGGCGTAGGCCGCCCAATCGGTCGCGATATGCAGCCAGCCACCGGGGCGCAACAGGCGCGTGATTTCGGCGAGAAAGGCGCGCCCGACGAGACGGCGCTTGTGGTGGCGCGTCTTCGGCCACGGGTCGGGAAAGAAGACCTGCACCCCCGATACCGAGCTCGTGCGCAAAAGCGGCAAAACCTCCAGCGCGTCGGCCTCGACCAGATAAACGTTTGTAAGTGCTCGCTCCTCGATTCCGCGAAGCGCCTTCAGGAGACCCGCGCGATAGACCTCGATCCCCACGTAGTCCCGTTCGGGATGCAAGGCCGCAAGCGCGAGCAAGGCCTCGCCGTCCCCGAAGCCGATGTCGAGCACCACCTCACGTCCCGCGCGCGGGATGCCCGCCAGGTCCTCCGACGCCAGTCCATAGAGCGACCACAGCCGCGCCCACGAGGCCAGCGCCGCCGGGCTCGGTTGGCGCGCGCGCCGCACGAAGCTGCGCACGCGCCGAAGGCCCGTCACGCGAGCAGTCCGACCGGGGGTGAGGAGGCCTCGGCCTCGAGCTTGCGGGGCATGCGGCCGGCGCGATAGGCCTCGCGGCCCGCCTCGATGGCCTTGCGCATCGCGCTCGCCATCAGGACCGGATCGCGGGCGTTGGCGATCGCCGAGTTCATGAGCACGCCGTCACAGCCGAGTTCCATGGCGACCGCGGCATCGGAGGCCGTGCCGACCCCGGCGTCGACCAGGACCGGCACCCGCGCCTGCGCGCGGATGAGCGCGATGTTGAAGGGGTTGCGGATGCCGAGCCCCGAGCCGATGGGGGCGGCGAGCGGCATGATGGCGGCGCACCCGAGCGCCTCCAGGCGCTGGGCCGCCACCGGATCGTCGGTGGTGTAGACCATGACCTCGAAGCCCTCTTTCACGAGTGTCTCGGCGGCCTTCAGGGTCTCGACCATGTCCGGGAACAGGGTACGGGGATCGCCGATGACCTCGAGCTTCACGAGCGCGTGCCCGTCGAGGAGTTCGCGCGCGAGCCGGCAGGTGCGCACCGCCTCCTCCGCGTTATGACAGCCGGCGGTGTTGGGGAGGATGGTGTAGCGCTCGGGCGGTACCACGTCGAGCAGATTCGGGGCGTCCTTATCCTGGCCGATGTTGCTGCGCCGGACCGCGACCGTCACGATCTCGGCGCCGCTTGCCGCGATCGCGCGCCCGGTCTCCTCCAGGCTCCGGTACTTGCCGGTCCCGACCAGAAGCCGCGAGCGGAACGTACGCCCCGCCACCTGCCATGTATCCTCGTCTTTCATCAACCGCCCCCGATCGCCTGGACCACCTCGACGCGGTCCCCGTCTTGCAGGACCCTCTCCCCTTGCAAAGTCCGCGGCACGATCTCGCGGTTCACCTCGACCGCCACCCGTTTCCCCTGAAGCCCCAGGTCTTGTAAAAGGGTCGCCACTGTCAGTGGGGCCGGGATGTCGCGCCCCTGGCCATTGACGGAGATCTTCATTGCCGCTGCTCCCAAGAAGGCTGTATATTGTATGATGTGTCGGCGCTCTGCACCATGCGGGTGTAGTTCAATGGTAGAACTTCAGCTTCCCAAGCTGATAACGTGGGTTCGATTCCCATCACCCGCTCCATAACTCATCGGAATCCAGTTCACGGAAAGGCGAGTCGTGAAGAGACCGAGACGCGTGTTGCTCTGGCTCGGGGCCGCGGCCCTTGCCGTGATCCTCTTGATCCTTCCGGGCCTGATCGCTCTCGACGATATCCAAGCGCGCATCGCCGGCAGCCTGAGCGATGCCCTCCATCGCACCGTGACCATCCGCCACGTGCATCTCGCGTTTTATCCCTGGCTTGGCCTGCGCGCGCGGGGCATCACGATCGCCAACGCCCGCGGGTTTGCGAAAACGCCGCTTGCGCGCATCGCCCGGGCCCGCATCGAGGTGCGGGTGCTCCCGCTCTTCGCCCGCCACTTGGTCCTTAGGCGCGTCATCGTGACCGGTCTGCGGCTGCGCCTCAGCGAAAACGCGCGCGGCGCGACCAACTGGGCGACGCTGCTCGCCCCCATCCACCCCCCGCCGCCGAAGACGCGCGCGGCGCGCATCGAGGCGCGCGAGGCGCCGTTCCTCGCGTTCTGGCGGGCGGCCGGCTTCACCTTGAAGGGCGCCCGCATCCGCTACCAGAACGCGCGCACGCACACGCATCTTATGCTCACGCATCTGCGCTTGCGCACCGGGCCACTCGTCCCCGGGCGCGCGGTGACGCTCGCGGCGGCCGGCGCCCTCGGTGTCGGCGCCCGCCCGCCCATACCCTTTCGCGGGCGCCTGACGTGGCAGCGCCGGGGGCGCCGCGATCTCGGGCGGCCCTTCGCCCTGCGGATCGCCACCCTGAAGGTGCTGGGCGCGCTCACGGCCGAGCGCACCGCCGCCGGCTTCACGGCGCGCGGGACCTTGCGCGCGCCGCCCTTCGCGCCCCGCCCGCTCCTCGCCGCACTCGGCCTCCACTACACCCCGCGCGACCCGCGCGTCCTCAAGACCACGAGCGCGCGCCTGGGCTTTGCGTGGCGCCGGGGGCAGCTGCGCATCAGCCCCCTGCGCGCAACACTCGATGGCACGACGATCACGGGTCACGTACGGATCATAAGCCACCCGCGCGCCTACCAGGCGACACTCACCCTGAACCACATCGCGCCCCGGCGTTACCTACCCTTCCCCTCGCCGAAGAAGGCCCCCCACCCCGCCGCCCGGGCCGGCGCGGTCCCGGCCGCGCACGCGCCCGCCTATCCGCCGGCGACGCTCGCGCTCGCCATCGGTCGCCTGCGCCTCAAGGGCCTGATCCTGACGCACGTGCGCATGGGCCTATCCACCGCCGGCCACAGCGTGCGCCTGCGGCCGTTTTCGGCGAGCCTCGCGCACGGCACGCTCGCCGGCGATGCCCTCGTCGCCGGTGCCGGGGCGCACGCCGCCTGGCGCTTACACGCCCAGCTCGCGCACGTGCATATCGGCGCCCTCTTGCGCGCCTGGCATCACCCGCCGCTTCTCTCCGGGCCTCTCTCGGGCTCTGCCGCGCTCACCGGCCGCGGCCTCACGCGCACCGCCATCGAGCGCAGCCTGGGCGGTCGGCTCGGCATCCGCGTCCCCAAGGGCACGCTCCTCGGGCTCGACCTCGATCTCATCGCTAAGGACCCGAAGGCCGCGGCCGGCACACATACCGCGAAGACCACCGAGGGCACCGCGTTCTCGGGTCTGCGGGCGGATGCGACCTTTCTCCATGGGCGGGGGTATATGCCACGGCTCAGCCTGCGTGCCGCGCGCGCCGCCGTCGCCGGACACGGGACCTTCGGGCTCGCCAGCCGGCGGCTCGACTACCTCCTGCACGTGACCCTCCCCTCCGGCCTCAGCATTCCGGTCCGGGTTCGGGGCGCCATGGGGCACGTGCGTTTCCATGTCGCGCTCGCCAAGCTCTTCTCCGGGCACCAGGGGAGTCAGACCCTGAAGACTTTGCGACGCCGCCTGCAGGGTCTCTTCGGTTTGCGCTGATGGCAGACGATGCCTTCGCCCGCACCCTTCTCGCCTGGCATGCGCGCCACGGGCGCCACGACCTCCCCTGGCAGACCCCGGATCCCTACAAGCGCTGGCTCGCCGAGGTGATGCTGCAGCAGACCACGGTGGCCGCGGCTATCCCCTATTTCACGCGTTTCACGGAGCGCTTCCCGGACGTCGCCACCCTTGCCGCGGCCTCGCTCGACGACGTCCTCGCGCTCTGGGCGGGCCTCGGCTACTACGCGCGCGCCCGCAACCTCCACGCGAGCGCGCGCCTCATCATGACCCGCCATGGCGGCGCGTTTCCACGCACGCTCGCTGCATGGACCGCCCTGCCCGGCATCGGGCCCTCGACCGCCGGGGCGATCGTGGCCTTCGCTTTCGGGGTCCGGGCCCCGATCCTCGATGCCAACGCGCGCCGCGTCCTGCGGCGCTTCCACGGTATCGAGGGCCAGGGGACCTTGGTCACGCAGCGCCTGTGGGAGCATGCGCGCGCGCATCTCCCGCGCACGCGCATCGCCGCCTATACCCAGGCGATCATGGACCTCGGGGCCCTCGTCTGCCGAGCGCGGCCCAACTGTCCCGTCTGCCCGCTCGCCGCCACCTGCGCATTCGAGGGCGAGGCCCCGGCAGTAAGCGCTCGCACGCGCCCGGAACGGCAGGCCGTCATGATGCTCGTGCACCGCCGCCGCGGGCGCGAGGTCTTGCTCTTGCGCCGCCCCCCGAAGGGGATCTGGGGTGGCCTCTGGAGCCTGCCCGAGTGCGCCGTTTTAAGCGATGTCCCCACACGCCTCACCGAGCTCGGCATCGACGGCCTCGTCGGCGCGCCCGGCACCCCCTTGCGTCACGTGTTCACGCATTTCGCGCTCACCATCACCCCGGTCCCGGTGGCGCTTCGTCCGCGAAGCTGCCGCGCGCGCGCAAACGGCGATATCATGTGGCATCCGGGCGGGGCGCCGGCACCCGGCGTGCCGGCGCCCGTCAAGCGCCTACTCAACCAATTTTGGTAGACGACATGAGCCGAACAGTATTGTGTGCGAAACTGAAGAAAGAGGCCCCTGGGCTCGACTATCCCACGTACCCGGGCGCGCTCGGCAAGCGGATCTACGAATCGGTCTCGAAAGAGGCCTGGTCCCAGTGGCTCGATCACCAGACGATGCTCATCAACGAGTATCGTCTGACGCCGATGGACCCGAAGGCGCGCCAGTTTCTCGAGAAGGAGATGGAGGCCTACTTTTTCGGCGAGGGCTCGACGATCCCCGAGGGCTACCGGCCCCCGGGGAGCAAATAGCCTCAGCCGCCCACGAGGTGGGCGCCGAAGAAGTGCTCGGTCATGCGCCAACCGGCCTTCGTGGCCGCCTCCTCGGCCTGCCCGTTGCGGTCCATGAAGGCGTGACCGACATCGGGGAAGACGGACATCGTGTAGCGTTTGCCGGCACGACTCAGGGTCTCGGCGATGCGCGCGTGTTCGTCCGGGCCGATGGAGGAGTCCTTCGCGCCGTAGCAGAGCAGCAACGGCGCTGTGATGCGGTCGGCCCCGGCGAGCACCGAGGTGCGCCCGAGCATGTCCTTCGGGTTGTCGATGCCGCCCCCATAGAAGCAGACCGCGGCCCGGATGTCGTTTGGGTAGGTCGAGGCGGCGAGAAACGTGAGCCGCCCGCCGTTACAAAACCCGATGGCCCCGAGGCGCTCGCCGCGGACGTCCTTGCGTCCTTTGAGCCAGCCGATGGCGCGCCCCACCGACTCCATGATCGCCTGATCGCCCAAGGACTTGAGTTTGCCGACCGCCCCTTCGAGGTCGCTTGTGGGGAACAGGGCACCTTCGTAGAAGTCGAGGGCAAAGGCCGCGAGCCCGTGCGCGGCTAACCGCTCGCACACCGCCTGCATGTGGTCGTTGATGCCCCAGATCTCCATGAACACGATGACCACCGGCGCGGGCCCCCCGTCCGGTTTCGCAAAGTATCCGCGTACCGAGGCCTCTTCCAGAAATCCGCCGCGTTTTTTGTCGCTCATCGGCCCTTCCTCCTTGCTGTGATCAGATTCCTGCCCTCAGTCGCCCACCGCCTGGGCCGCGAGCTGCGCGGCCGTCGGTTCCGCGCAGCAGTACCAGGGCTCCGAGAGGTGGGGGCTCAAGGGTCCCGCCGCCGCCGGATCGAGGGGGGCTGCCTTTTCCCGGAGGGCTGCGTGCGTGAGATCCCAGAGTCCGGCGAAGGCCTCGAAGCGGCTCAAGCCCTTTTGCTCGGCGCGCTCGACCCAGGCCTGGGCCGACAACTGGAGGTCATCGACCCGCGGGTCCGGATTCCGCCAGGGGTAACCGAGCTCGGGCGGTGAATACGGGCGCAACAGCGCGCGAAAGCCGGGCAGATCGAGGAGCGCCGAGCGCTCCGGGACCAGCAGCCGGATCACGAGCTGGATCGGCGTCACGCTGTTAATGAGCGCGAGATCCCGCACCCGGGCGAGAAGCGTGCGGTAGTCCGCAAGGCGCGTCCAGGGCGTAAAGGGCACGAAGGTCGGGGTCAGCGCGATGCCGGCCGCGCGCGTGATCTGCAGGGCGCGATCGATGTCCGCGCCCGTGTGACCCTTTTCAAGGTGCGCGAGCACCGCGTCGTCGAACGACTCGGCGGCGCTCATCAGAAAGAGGCAGCCGAAGGACCGGAACTTCGGCAGCAGGTCCTGGTAGCGCAGGATGTGCGAGATCTTGACCGTCGCATCGAAGGTGACGTCCGGCCAGCGCGCGTGCACGGCCGCGAGGATCTTGAGCGCGTGCGTCGGGCCGTTCAGAAAATCAGGATCGCCGAACGAGAGGTGCTGGGCCCCGCGTGCGATCTGCTGCTCGGCGTCCGCGAGCACGATGTCTTGGGGAATGGCGCGGAAGTGCCCTTGATACACCGGCACCACCGGGCAATGGCGGCACAGGTATTTGCAGCCGCGTGTCGTCTCGACGAACCCGACCGTTTTGCGGGAGCCGTCGGGGAGGATCACATGCGCGTAACGCGCAAGCGGCGGCAGGCCGCGGCGGTCGGGGACGTGGTAGACGACCTTGCGGGCGATCGGCGTCTCGCGCCCGGCGAGGTGCGCCGCAAGCGCCGTGAGCTCGCCCTCGAACTCCGCGCCGAGCACGCTGTCGACGCCCGCGGCCTTGAGGAGCGCGGCATTGGCGGGTCCATAGAGACCGTAACAGGCGATGTGCGCGGCCTTGGCGCGCGCCCGCAGGGTCGGGAGCAGGCTCATGACGATGCGCGTCGCGGTGTGCATGCCGAGGGAAAGACCGATGAGATCGTAGCGCCCGATGGCCTCCCAGGGCATCGGTCCGAGCGTCAAATCACAGAGATCGACCTCGTGTCCGTCCGCGCGGAGGTGCGCGGCCGGGTGCGCGAGGGAAAAGGGCTGCCGCCCGAGCTCGTAGGGGCTCGCGAGGAGAATCTTCATGCGGGCTATCATACGGCAATTTCCCGACCCTGTCGGGGGCCCGAGGTCACGCCGGGTACCGAACCCCCGGCCGCCTTGACGCCGCCCGGGGGAGCGGCTTTAATGCGCGCTTCGCCCAGGTAGCTCAGTCGGTAGAGCAGAGGACTGAAAATCCTCGTGTCGGTGGTTCGATTCCGCCCCTGGGCACCAATAAAAACAAGGACTTACGCCACTTTCCCCAAAATCCCGTTTTCACCGTGTAAGCACTATGTAAGCACTTGGAGCGATTTCGCGGCCTATTCAGGCTATTCGGCTGGTTCCGCATCGTATCGTCAGTGCGTGACGTTTGCCGCAGATACGCCATGCTCGGCGGCAATATCAACTGTCAACAGAGCCCGTTACACTGTAACGGTCTGTCACTACCGGCTATTCAATACGCAAGCCCCCGTTAACCTCGGGCGTCGCAGGCGGCCAATCCGCAATCAGGGGATCATCGGCGGCCACGGGCTCAAGTCCCGTAGGGGTGTCGCGCAAGTAGGCCTCGATGGACCGATCAGGCCGGATGATGGCCTCAATAATGATTAAGGGCTCAGGCATCGCCGCCAATATCTGCTCTAGCTCTTCGCGCTCGGGCTTGCTCAAGTAGCGCGTTAACGCGTTCAGTTCGTTCGGCGTCAGTGAGGGCATGCGTGGTGATCTCCGTAGAGAGGTTGAGTTCAGACGGCAATATCTTCCCGATAAGGGATAGGAAAGGGCCCGGGTTCTCTTTGGCCTGTTCGAGTAGATAATCCTGCCCGCCTGCCGCTTCGAGAGCCCCCAGGATCATAGCTTTCAGTCCAGCCG
>DAHWKH010000059.1 GCA_027343725.1 Acidiferrobacteraceae bacterium | reverse complement strand
GAGCGTGATCTCGCAGTCGGGGGGCATGACGGCGCGCGCGGCGATGCCCGCGAGGATGTCGTGGATCGCGCTGCCCGAAAATAGGCTGGGCGTGCCGCCACCGAAAAAGAGGCTCGTGATCGGGCGCCCGCACAGGGCGTCCTGCGCGCGCGCAAAGTCCGCGAGCACGGCGCGCACGTAGGCGGCCTCGGGGAGCGGGCCGCGCCTGGGTAGGGAGTGGAAATCACAATACGGGCACTTCTTCAGACACCACGGAACGTGGATATAGAGGCTGATCGGCGGCAGGGGGCGCTTACCCACGATGGAACCCGGGCCATGCCGCGCGCAGCCGCGCCAGGGCCTGTCCGCGATGGCTCAGGCGGCGTTTTTCGGCGGGGTCGAGTTCCGCCGCCGAGCAGGCCTCGCTTGGGACGAAAAAGAGCGGGTCGTAGCCAAAGCCCCCGCTGCCGGCCTCGGCTTCCAAGATGCGCCCCTCCCACAGGCCGTCGGCGATCAGCGGCCGCGGGTCGTCGGCGGATCGCAGGTAGACGAGCACGCAGTAAAAGCGCGCCGCGCGCCCCGCGGCCGGGACGCCGGCGAGCGCCGCGAGCAGGGCCTGACGATTGTCCGCGTCGCGCGCCCCCTCGCCGGCAAAGCGCGCCGAGCGGATGCCGGGCGCGCCGCTTAGGGCGTCGACCTCGAGCCCCGAGTCGTCGGCGAGCGCCGGCAGGCCGCTCGAGCGCGCGGCCGCGCGCGCCTTGATGAGCGCATTCTCGATGAACGTCAGACCGTCTTCGCGGGGTTCCGGGAGGCCGAGGTCACCCGCGGCCACGAACTCCACCCCGCAATCGGCGAGCGCGCCCGCGAATTCCCGCAGCTTGCCCGGGTTATGGGTCGCGCACACGACCCTCACGGTTCCTCCGCGAGCGCCTGGGTCTGGGCGGCCATGAGGTCGCGGATGCCGCTGCGCGCCAATTCCACCATGGCGAGCATCTCCTCGAAACCGAAGCTGCCGCGCTCGGCGGTGCCTTGGAGCTCGATGAAGCCCCCGGAATCGTCCATGACGAAGTTCATGTCGGTGCCGGCCGAGGAGTCCTCGCTGTAGTCGAGATCGAGGACCGGCGCGCCGTTGTGGATCCCGACCGACACCGAGGCGATCTGGCGGCGCAAGGGGTCCTCCTTCAGGAGCTTGTGGGCCTTCAGGAAGCGCACCGCGTCCACCAGCGCGACATAGCCGCCGGTGATGGCCGCGGTGCGCGTGCCGCCGTCGGCCTGCAGCACGTCGCAGTCGATCGTGATGGTGCGCTCGCCGAGCGCGCGTAGGTCCACGGCCGCGCGCAGAGAGCGGCCGATCAGGCGCTGGATCTCGACCGTGCGGCCGTCCTGCTTGCCGCGCGCGGCCTCGCGTTGCGTCCGTTGCCCGGTCGCGCGCGGCAGCATGCCGTATTCGGCGGTGACCCAGCCTTGGCCGCGGCCTTTCAGGAACGGCGGCACGCGCTCCTCGATGCTGGCGGTGCACAAGACCCGCGTGTGGCCGAACTCGATCAGGACCGAGCCTTCGGCGTAGCGTGTGAAACGGCGTGTGATTCGAATGGCGCGCAGGGCTTCCGGAGCGCGTCCGCTGGGTCGCATGGGGCTGTCCTTATGAAAAGTCGAGAGGATCGGAGTGTAACAAAAGTCCGGCCCGAGGGCCGAAGGGGCGTAGGCCTCAGTCTCGGCCCGCGTCCTTGAGGGCCTTCATGCGCGCGCGCGCCGCGCGCTCCCGACCTTCATTCCAGAGGTCACGCGCGCTGACGGAGCGCGCTTCGCGCGCGCGTCCCAGGGCCTTCGCCGGGGCGTCCTGCCAGCGCAAGGCCGCGGCACTGATGTTGTCGGCGGCTTTCTGGCGGCGGTTCTCGGCCGCCGCCAACAGGTCCGAGAGGCCGCTCTCGAGGACCGGGTGGGCCAAAAGCCGCGCCTGCTCGTGGGTCTCGAGCGCCTCCCAGACGCCGTCGCTGCACAGCAAGACGAGGTCCCCGGTGCGCAAGGGCACCTCGGAGCTCAATCTCACGAGCGGTTCCTGGCGCCCACCGAGACAGGCGAGGAGGCGGCTCTTGTCGGGATGGGCGCGCGACTCGCGCTCATCCAGGATCCCGCGCTCGCGAAAGGTATCGACCACGGTGTCATCGCGGGTGCGCGAGACCAGGGCGTCGTAACGAAAGTGATAGAGGCGGCTGTCGCCCACGTGCGCCCAGTAGGCGCAGCCCTCCTGTACGAGACACAGCACGCAGGTCGTGCGCGGCTCGATCGGGGGGTTCAACCGCGGCCCCAGGCGTTTCAGGGCCTGGTGCGTCTGAAAGATCACCAGCGCGAGAAAGTTCGAGGGGTCCTCGATGCGCGCGCCGCGCACCGCGCGAAAGGCCTTGATCGCGACCTGGCAGAGCGTCGCCGAGGCGAGCGCCCCGCCCCGATAGCCCCCGAGGCCGTCGCCGAGGACCAGGAGGGCGGCGTTGTCGCGCTCGACGATCGCGACCCGGTCTTCGTTGGCGCCGCGCCCGCCCTGGCGCGACCCCTGAGCACAGACGTATTTCACTCCCCACCCCCTCGCGCCGCCGTCACAGGCGTTTCAGGCGCCACCACGGCCACTTCTCGAACCAGTAGCCGGTTTCGCGTCCGCCCCCGTGTGCCGGGGCCGGTGTCTCGTTCAGGAATTCCAGCAGCTGGGCGACGTTCTGCGGCCGCTCCAGCTGGTTCATCTGCATGCACCAGTCGATAGCCTCGATCATCTGCGCCGAATAGTTGCGCCCGTAGGGCTTCGCCCCCTTGAACCGGTCCTTGACGGCGCGCGCGGTGGCCGGCGGGGGCGCGCGCCCGCTCAGGCACGCCCACATCGACGCGCCGATGGCATAGAGGTCGGTCCACGGGCCGATGTGACCCTTGGCGTGCTGCTCGATGGGCGCAAAGCCCGCGGTCAGGGTGCGCAGGCCGGCGGGCCGTTCCTGGGTCTTTTGCGCGGCCCCGAAATCCAGCAACAGCGGGTTGCCGCCCGGGCGCAGGAGGATATTGGCGGGCTTCACGTCGAGGTGCAAAAGCCCGCGCTCGTGCAGTTCCGCAAGCCCCGCGAGCAACGGCGGGAAGACCGTGCGCAGGAATTTCTCGCTCAAGCCCCGCGGGTGGCGCTTGATGTACCAGCGTAGGTCGCGACCGAGTTCGTGGCGCATCACCATATAGGCGGTGTTGTGCGCGCGAAAGACGTTGACCACCTGGACGATGTTGGGGTGATGCAATTGCGCGAGCGCCCCGGCCTCCTCGAAGAAGCGCTTGATGCCCGAGGCGAAGAGCGGGGCCGTGTCCTCGGACAGCGGTTCCACGCGCCCTTCGGGCGTGCGATAGGCATGCGTCACCGGCAGGAACTCTTTGATCACGACCGGGACGCTGTTCTCGAGATCGGTCGCGAGGTAGACCGAGCTGAATCCGCCCCCGCCGAGGGTCCTGTCGATCCGGTAACCCTTCAGCAGGGTACCGGGAGCCAGAGGTGTCGGAGTCTTGCGGCGCATGGGCCACAACAATAGCGCAAAACCCCGCGGAATCCACCACGGGCCCCGGACGCCCGGCCTCAGATTCCAGGCGCGGCGGGTTTTCGGGTACCATGGCGGGATGACCGCGGTTATGAGCATGACGGCCTTCGCGCGCGTTTCGGTGCCCGCCGGCGACGGCGAGGTGATTTGCGAGCTCCGCTCGGTGAACCACCGCTACCTCGAGTTCGCGCTGCGGCTCCCCGAGGCCCTCGAGGGCCTCGCGCTCGCGATCCGCGAGCGGCTCTCCAAGGGTCTTGCGCGCGGCAAGGTGGACGTGGCGTTCGCCGCGCGCGGGACCGCGGCCGCGAACGCCTTGCGTTACGACCCGGCGGTGGTCGCGGACCTCGTGCGCGTGAGCGCGACCCTGCGTGCCGCCCATCCGGAGCTTGCGCCGCTTGCGCTCGCGGACGTCCTGCGCTGGCCCGGCGTCATGACGAGTGCCGCCCCGGCCTCTTTCGAGGACCAGGCGCTGGCGGCGCTCGAGGGCGCGCTCACCGCGTTGCTCGAGGCGCGCGAACGCGAAGGCGCGCGCCTGGCGGCCCTCCTTCTCGAGCGCCTTGCGCGCATCGAGGACCACGTGGCCGAGGCGCGCGCCTCCTGGGCCTCGGTCGCGACCTTGCTGCGGACGCGCCTCTACGCGCGTATCGATGAGCTCGGTGTCGCGGTGGATCCGGGGCGGCTCGAGCAGGAGGTCGTGTTTCAGGTGCAAAAGAGCGACGCCCGCGAGGAGCTCGACCGGCTGGCCATTCACGCAAGCGAGGCGCGGGACGTCTTGCAAGGCGGCGGCGCGATCGGGCGGCGGCTCGATTTTTTGATGCAGGAACTGAATCGCGAGGCCAATACGCTCGCGGCGAAGTCCCCGTCGGCGGCGCTCGCGAGCCAGGCGGTGGCGATCAAGGTCTTGGTGGATCAGATGCGTGAGCAGGTGCAGAACATTGAGTGAAGACGGGCGTCTGGTGGTGCTGTCGGCGCCGAGCGGGGCCGGCAAGAGCAGTCTCGCGAAGGCCTTGCTCGCCGATCCGCGGTTCGCGATTTCGGTGTCCCACACGACGCGCGCGCCGCGTCCGGGCGAGCAGGACGGGGTCCATTACCATTTCGTCGATACCGCCACGTTCGCGCGCCTGGTGGCCGAGGACGCCTTTCTCGAGCACGCGCAGGTGTTCGGCAACCGCTACGGCACGAGCAAGGCGGCGGTCGAGTCCCTTTTGCGGCGCGGCGCGCATGTCCTTCTCGATATCGACTGGCAAGGGGCGCGGCGCATCAAGGCCCTGTGGCCGCAGGCGCTCACGATCTTCGTCCTGCCGCCTTCGCTGGCCGCCCTCGAGGCGCGGCTCAAGGCACGCGGCCAGGACGACGACGCCGTGATCGCGCAACGCATGGCCAAGGCGCGCGCGGAGATCGAGCATTATCCGGAATTCGACCATGTCATCGTGAACGACCGGTTCGAGGAGGCGCTGGCCGACCTCCAGGCGCTGATCGTCTCGGGGCGCCCGCGCAGGCCTTTGAGTATCGACCCCGCCGGTTTGTCCGCTACCCCTCAATAGCGCCCTTTGCTAGACTAGGACGATTCCCTTCAAGGAGTCGTTATGGCGCGAATTACTGTCGAGGATTGTTTGGGGCACGTGGAAAACCGCTTCCAGCTCGTGCTGGTGGCCGCCCGGCGGGCACGGCAGTTGGCGGGCGGGGCGGAACCCTGCGTGCCGCGCGAGAACGACAAGCCGACGGTCTTGGCTCTGCGCGAGATCGCCGAGGGCTTCGTCACGAGCGCGATTTTGGACGATAACCCGGAGACCGGCCTGGAGTCCGACGACGATGCCGCCCTCCCCATCGGAACAGGCAGCGACACCCCCGTCCCGCCGGCCGGCTAAGGCCGGCGGCAAAGGCGCCGTTTCCTTTCATATCAGCGACCTCCTGGCGCTGCTCGACGGCTACCTCGGGCGCGAGGAGGTGGCGCTCGTCTATCGCGCCTACCTTTTCGGCGCCGAGGCCCACGAGGGCCAAAAGCGGCGCAGCGGCGAGCCCTATATCTATCACCCGCTCGAGGTCGCGCGGCTCCTCGCGGGCCTGAGGCTCGATGCCACCTGCCTGATCGCCGCGATCCTGCACGATGTCATCGAGGACACGGCCCACCGCAAGGACGAGATCATCGGCCAGTTCGGCCAGGAGGTCGCGGAACTCGTCGACGGCGTCAGCAAGATCAGTCAGATCGAGTTCGAGAACAAGGAAGAGGAGCAGGCGGAGAACTTCCGCAAAATGCTGCTCGCGGTCGCGCGCGACATCCGCGTGATCCTCATCAAGCTCGCCGATCGCCTGCACAACATGCGCACGATCCGGGTCCTGCCGCCCGGGCGCCAGCGGGCGATCGCGCGCGAGACGCTCGACATCTATGCCCCGATCGCCAACCGCCTGGGCTTGCACGCCTGGAGCGTGGAGCTCGAGGACCTGACCTTCGACATCCTCTACCCGCTGCGCTGCCGCATCCTGCGCGAGGCGGTGCGCAAGCGTCACGGGAATCGCAAGGCGCTCGTGGACAAGGTGTGCGCGGCCATCGAGGAACAGCTGCGGCGCGAGGGGATCGCGGGCGAGGTGTCGGGCCGCGAGAAGAACCTCTACGGCATCTACAGCAAGATGCGCCAGAAGACCCTGTCCTTCGAGCAGGTCTACGATCTTCTCGCGTTCCGCGTCATCGTCGACAAGGCCGATACCTGCTACCGCGCCCTCGGGGTCATCCACGGCCTCTACAAACCCATCCCCGGCCGCTTCAAGGACTACATCGCGATCCCCAAGGCCAACGGCTACCAGTCCCTGCATACCGTGGTCTTCGGCCCCTTCGGGGTCCTGATCGAGGTTCAGATCCGCACCGAGGACATGCATCGGGTGGCGGAGAACGGCGTCGCCGCCCATTGGCTCTACAAGACCGGCGACGCGGGCATGCAGAAGCGCGCCCTGCAGTGGCTGCAAGGCCTCATGGAGATCCAGCAGCAGGCCGGCAACCCGC
>DAHWKH010000056.1 GCA_027343725.1 Acidiferrobacteraceae bacterium | reverse complement strand
AGGTTATCGTGACGCCGACTCTCTATCAGTTCTTTCACCGGCATATCCAGCACGGGTTTCGGCGGGCGGGATTGGCCGAACCCGCGACGGTCGATTACATCAGTGACGTGCTTGCGCGGTTCGCGCGCACCGACGCGCTCTATCCCCTCTCCGACAACGAAGGCCGCCCGCTCACCCATCTCGTGGAGTTTCTCGTCTCGCAACGCGCAGCGCAGGACGAGGACCGCGCGCATGAGCAGCTGATCGTCCGGCATTTGGCGGAATACACACTGTTCATGAGCGGCTTTTTCCGCGACCGGCTCAAGGCGCGCGGCGAACTCTCCTATTACACCGACCACGGCCGCAGCGCGTTCGCGCAAAGCGCCGATCTCGAAAAAAACGGGGGACGCGCGCGCGTGTACTGGCGCCTGCAACGCGACTTCGCGCGCGTCGCCCTGGCGCTCGACGATATCCGCCGGCGCCAGCTGCCGCTCGCCCCCGGGGCTCTCGCCGATCGGCCGCTCGCGGCGCTCTGGCGCATGTAGCTAGCGGCGCGCCCAGCGGCGCACGGCCGCGGCGTGGCGGCGGCTGACCGCGAGCCGTTTATCGAGGCCGGTGAGCGCCACGTGCCACGTGCCGCTCGCGTCCTTCTCGATGCCCTTGATGTAGGGCGTCGCGACGAGCGCGTTGCGGTGGATGCGCAGGAAGTCCTCGCCGAATTCGCGCTCGAGGTTCACAAGCGAATCCTCGATCAAGTGCTCCTCGCTCGCGGTGCGCACCGTCACGTATTTGTTGTCGGCGAGGAAGTAGAGGACGTCGCGCACGGGCACGAGCCGGATGTTGCCGCGCAGGTGGACGCTCAAGTGCGTCCGCACGACCGGGACGTCCTGCGCCTGGTTCAGCTCCTGCAACTGTTGAAACGTGAGCTTCCCGGCCTTGCTCAAGGCCTTCTCCAGGCGATCCTTGCGGATCGGCTTCAAGAGGTAATCGACGGCATTGACCTCGAACGCGTCCAGCGCGTGCTGGTCGTAGGCGGTGGTGAAGATGACGCCCGGGGGCGCATCGAGGCCCATGAGGTGCATGGCGGCCTCGAGCCCGTCCATGCCCGGCATGCGGATGTCCATCAAGAGCACGTCGGGATTCAAGCGCTCGGTCTCCTCGATCGCCTCACTGCCGTTCATGGCCTCGCCTACGACGGTATGCTCCGGGATCTCACCCACCATCTCACGCAACCGGTCGCGCGCGAGCTTCTCGTCGTCTACGATCAGGACCTTCATAAGTGCCCTCCAAAATTCCACAGCAACGCCGGTTACGGAGAAACCTCCACGTAGCCGGCCCCCTGATTCTTGATGATCGGCATCTTGATCTTGACATGGTACTGCTCGCCTTCCTCGAAGGCTTGCAATGTGGCAGCCTCGTAGAAATGCGAGGCCAGCCGTTGCCGGATGTTGTCCATGGCGATCTTGTTGCCCCGCCCGTGGGCGTGCTTGCGCACCTCGGGAATCGGGTTGCTGATGAGCACGTTGAGGCAATCGGCATTGTCGCCCCACAGCTGAACCCGCACCGTGCCGCCGCCGAACCGGGGCTCGATGCCGTGATATATGGCGTTTTCGAGCAGCGGTTGCAAGGTCAGCGCTGGGATCAGGGCCGTGCGCGGCACGTTGCTGACCGTCCACTGCACCTGCAGGCGATCCCCGAGACGCAATTTCTCGATCTCGAGATACTGGCGCGAGATCTCCTGTTCGGCGGTGATCGGCACGAGCTTGCGGGCATCGGCCAGGAGCACCCGGAACAAATCGGCGAGGTCCTGCAGGGCGGCCTCGGCGCGCGCCGGATCGCTGCGCGTGAGACTGGCGATGCTGTTCATGCTGTTGAACAGAAAGTGCGGGCGGATGCGCGACTGCAGGGCCTGCATGCGCGCCTCCTGCTCGAGCTTGGCATCGATCTGCGCCTTGTGGGACACGAACAAGTGCCGCAAGCCAAGCAGCATGGCGATGGTGGCCACGAGCGCGCCGCGCGCCATGAGCTCCACCCGCAGGCCGGGTCCGGGCAGGGGGAGCATGTGGGCGTTGCGCAGGACGGCCACCCCGCCCTCGGTCACGATCACGACCGCGATGAGAGTCAAGAGGATCGCGACCAGCGAGCCCGCGCGCGCCGAAAGCCTGCGCACGAAGGCGTTCAGGATCCGCAGAAGCGTAAACGTCACGAGCGCGACGCCGAGGGCGTAGGCCGAAACCCAGCCGAGAGCGCGCGCGCTTGCAAGCCTCGAGAGGCCATCGGCGCCGACTGCGAGCATGATCGCGATCGCCTCCGCCAACACCAGCATCTTGACGGCGATCGCAAACGACCCGAAGTCCAGGGGGAGATCGGTCGCGGAATCCTTCGTGGCCATAAGGTGGTCCGTGGCGACAGGCAATTCCTAAGATTAGCAAAGAAAAAGGCCCCTCGAGTCTTGCTCGAGGGGCACATAACCCCAGGCCGGTATTTCGGGGTGGGGGTGCATAAGGAGAGTCCGGCCTGGGAACAACGGCTCTAAGACTAGAGGACCTTTGCCTCCCGCTCAACGGGCCACCGATGGTCGGACGATCCTGACGGATAAGTGGCGACCTTAACGGCCTGCCCCATCTCCGGTAAGATGGCCCCACTTTTTATGATGGATAACCGATGACCTCTTTCGATAAGGCCTGGAAGGGCCGCTTCACCCAACCGACGGATGCCTTCGTCGAGGCGTTCACGGCTTCGGTGCATTTCGATCAGCGTCTTGCGCCCCACGACATCGAGGGATCCAAGGCCCACGCCGCGATGCTCGCGGCCGTCGGGATCCTCACGTCCGAGGAGGCCGACGCCATCATCGCCGGACTGCAGGACGTGGCCGACGAGATCGCCTCGGGGCGCTTCGCGTGGTCGGTCGCGCGCGAGGACGTGCATATGAACATCGAGGCGGCCCTGATCGCGCGCATCGGCGAGGTCGGCAAAAAGCTCCACACCGCGCGCTCGCGCAATGATCAGGTCGCGACCGCGGTGCGCTTGTACCTGCGCCAGGAGATCGACGGCCTGCGCGGCGCGTTGACCCTTTTAGGCGGGGTGCTCCTCGACATCGCCGAACGCGAGGCCGAGACCGTCATGCCGGGCTTTACGCACCTGCAGGTGGCCCAGCCCGTCACCCTGGGTCACCACCTGCTCGCCTGGTTCGAGATGATGCTGCGGGACCGGGAGCGTCTCGACGACGTGCGCCGCCGGGTCGACGTGATGCCGCTCGGGGCGGGCGCGCTCGCCGGCACGAGCTTTCCGATCGACCGCGCGCTCACGGCGCGGGCGCTCGGATTCTCGCGGATCGCCGAGAACTCCCTGGACGCGGTGGCCGACCGGGACTTTGTGATCGAGTTCACGGCGGCGGGCGCGCTCCTCATGGTGCACCTGTCGCGGATCGCCGAGGAACTGATCCTGTGGTCGACGCCCCAGTTCGGCTTCATCGAGCTCGCCGACGGCTTTTGCACCGGGTCCTCGATCATGCCCCAGAAAAAGAACCCGGACGTGCCCGAACTCCTGCGCGGCAAAAGCGCGCGCGTGATCGGCCACCTGACCGCCTTGCTGGTACTGATGAAGGGCCAACCGCTCGCCTACAACAAGGACAACCAGGAGGACAAGGAGCCGCTGTTCGACACCGTGGATACCGTGAAGGACGCGCTCCGGGCGCTCACGGAACTCCTGCCGGCCACGACGTTCCAGCGCGAGCGCATGCGCCTCGAGGCCGGGCGCGGCCATCCGACCGCGACCGACCTCGCCGACTATCTCGTACGCCGGGGTCTTGCGTTTCGGGACGCGCACGAGGCCGCGGGCCGCGCCGTGCGGCTCGCGATCGAACGCAATGTCGACCTGGCCTCCCTGTCGCTTGCGGACCTGAAGACCTGCTCGGCGCTCGTGGAGGAGGACGTCTTCCCGGTCCTGACCCTGGAGGGCTCGCTCGCCGCGCGCGACCACCTGGGGGGCACGGCCCCCCGCCAAGTGCGCGCCGCCCTCGCGCGCGCGCGCGAGCGCCTGCAACGCGGCCCTTGAGGCCGCCGCTCGAGGGACCCGAAAGACCCGGGTCCGGGCACCCGGCCCGTCAGGGTTTTGCGCCGCGAGCCAAGGCCGCGGAACCGATCGCAAGGCAAAAAAAACCCCGGGCACGGTGCCCGGGGCGTCGTTTTGCGCGGCCTCTTTAGGTCGAGGGCGCGTGGGCCTCGCGCCGCAAGGGCTCGACCCGCTCCGGGGCCCCTTCCTGCGAGAGGTCCTCGAGGCTGCGCCCGCTGGGCTCAGGCAACGTCAAGCGCGTCAAGAGCACCCCCAGGACCGAGACTCCGGCCGCGAACAGCATCGCCCCCTTCAAACCGCCGGCGTGGCTGATGAAGGGAAACGCGAAGGTGCCGATGAAGGCCCCGAGCTTGCCGATGCCCGCGGCCAGCCCGTGGCCCGTGGTCCGGCCGCTCGTCGGGAACACCTCGGCCGGGATCACGAACGTGGTGCAGTTGGGCCCGAACTCGATGAAGAAGAAGCTCAAGGCATACAAGAGGAGGAAGGGCAGGACCTCGTGCGTGACGCCCGGCAGGAAACCGATGAGCCCGAAGGCCAGCGCCATGACCGCGAAGCCGATGAGCTGCAAACGCCGGTGGCCGATGCGGTCCATGAGCAGGATCGAGGCGAGATAGCCCGGGACCGCCGCGAGCGCGAAGATCATGAGCGCCCAGGCCGTGCCTTTGATGGGACCGGCGTGGGGGGAGAGGAGCGCTATGATCTGGGGCGTCGAGATCACGTTGCCATAGAAGGCGTAATCGAGCAGGAACCAGGAGCCGGCGGTGCCCAGCACCAGCAGGAGATAGCGGCGATCGGAGAGGAGCGCCCGCAGGCTCAGACGTTGCGGCGCATCCGCGCTCCCCTCGGCGTGCACCTGGCCCTGCGAATACGAGGCCATGTCCGAGGCCGCGGAGCGCGCGTCCCCCTGCACCAGAGTCTTGTAGCGGGGGGATTCCGGCAGGGTCCGGCGCAGGTACAAGACCGCGAGCGGCGGCAGGGCGCCAAGCCCCAGCATGAGGCGCCAGATGAGGTCGTGCGAGATCCCCGCGGCCTGCAAGGTGAGCGCCACCACCGGGCCGACGACGAGCCCGACCCCTTGCATGCCGAACACCAGCGAAACGAGCGATCCGCGCTTTTTGGCGTTGCTGTACTCGGACATGAGCACCGCACTCATCGGGTAGTCGCCGCCGATGCCGAAGCCGAGGATAAACCGGAAGGCGAGCAACCAGCCGAAACTCGGCGCGAACGCGCAGGCGATGGCCCCGATGACCATCAACAGCGCCTCGAGCCCGTAGATCGTCTTGCGCCCGATGAGGTCCGCGAGCCGCCCGAGGACGATGGCCCCGAGAAAGGCCGCAAGCAAGGAGCCGCTGCCGAGCAGGCCGATCTGGCCTGCGGTCAAATGCCACTCGGGCTTCAGGTAGACGAGCGCCATGCCGATGATGAAGAGGTCATAGGCGTCGGTAAAGAAGCCCATGCCGGCGGTGATAGCGGCCCGGATGTGGAAAAAACTGACCGGGACGTCATCGAGTGCCTGCAAGAGTGTCGCTTTGCTCTGGGCCATGCGGAATCTCCTCTGAAAGACGAAGGGGTGGCACCGAGGTGTCACCAGGGCATGCTAATGCGCCTCCATGACAGCCGTGTGACAAGGCCCCGGGGGCTTGCGAAATTCGTTACACTGCCCCCTCGGAGCCTTTAAGGAGGACGCGATGGGCGAATTGGATGACCTCAAGATGCGGCTGCGGGAATTCGCGCGCGAACGGGATTGGGAGGGCTTCCACTCCCCGAAGAACCTAGCCATGGCGCTCATCGTCGAGGCCGGCGAGCTCTTGGAGCCCCTGCAATGGCTGAGCGAGGAGGAGTCCTCGCGGGTGGATGCCGCGACGCACAAGGCCTTGAGCGAGGAGGTGGCGGATGTGCTGCTCTATCTCGTGCGCTTGGCTGATCGGCTCGACATCGACCCGATCGCCGCGGCTTACGCGAAGATCGAGACCAATGCCCGCAAATACCCAGCCGAACGCGTGCGCGGGAGCGCCCGCAAATACACGGACTATCCGTGAATTACCGCCACGGCTTCCACGCCGGGTCGGCGGCCGATGTCTTCAAGCACGCGCTCCTGGCGATCACGCTCGAGCGCCTCCTGCAAAAGCCCAAGGCCCTGTTCGTGCTCGACACCCACGCGGCAAGCGGCCTGTATCGCCTGGCGCCCGCGGGCGAGGCGCAAGACGGCATCGCGCGCCTGTGGCCGCACCGCGCGCAGTGGCCGGGGCTCGCCCCTTACCTCGATGTCGTGGCCCGGCACAATGCGACCCGCCTGCGGATCTACCCGGGCTCCCCGGTGCTCGCAAGCGCCCTCTTGCGCCCGCAGGACCGCCTGGTCGCGGTCGAAAGCGACCCGCAGGCGCACGCGCACCTGGTCAGGAGCCTCGAGGGGCCCCGCCGCCAGGCCTTTTGGGGGGACGGCTATCAGGCGCTCAAGGCCCTCCTGCCGCCGCCCGAGCGGCGTGCCCTCATTCTGATCGACCCGCCTTACGAGCGGGCCGGCGAACGCGCGGCCCTTTTGGCGGGCCTCACCACCGCCTGCCGGCGGTTCCGCCAGGGGGTCTATCTGATCTGGTATCCCATCAAGGACCGGCGGGAGGCCGACCGGCTCGGCGCGGCGCTCGCGCGGTTTTCCGAAACGCGCCTCCAGGCGGAGCTTCTGACCTTACCCCCCGACGTCCACAACCGCCTGAACGGCTCAGGCCTCATGATCCTGAACCCGCCCTTCGGCCTCAAAGACGCAGTGGGCGAGGTCCTCCCGGGCCTCGCCCACTGTCTGACGCGCGACGGCATCGCGCGCTACCGTCTCCTTTAAGGCTGGATCTCGATGTAACCGTGCTGCTCGAGCTCGATGATGCGCGCGAGCGCGCCGGCGTTCACCTTGACGTTCGGCAGAAGCTCCCTGTTGCCCCAATGGTGCGCGCGCATCGTCACTCCGCACTCCTCGATGTCCACGCCCTGGTGATACAACGCCTCGATCTGACCCCGGTAGGGATTGCCCGTGTGCACGTGCATGAACCGGTCATAGGCCGTGTTGTTCAAGGCCATATACCCGGCCACCCCCTGGAAGATCGCAGCGATCTTCCAGCGCGTGTGGTCGCGCTTGAACTTCGCGACCATCATGCGCATCTGCGAGAGCCCCACCGGCTCGCGCGTATGCGGGATGAACGCCAGGTGGTCCATGTTGAAGACCACCTTGGCGCGCTTCAGCACCACCGGGATCTGGATGTGCAAGCGATGCCAATGCACGGCCCCCTGCACCGCGAACGCCGGCAGGCACAAGGCCCACGACCCGACCCATAGGCCCAAGGCCTTTCCGAACCATCGTTTCCCTGTCACGATCGATCCCCCTTAAAAGAACAACGTGGTCTGCAGCGCGATGACATTGTCCTTGGCGTTCGCCACCGCCTGGGCGTTGCCGCGGGCCGCCGCCTTGATCGCCGACAGGTGCGGGATGCCGATGCGGTTGATCGCGTAATTGAAGGTGATACGCGCAAACGGCGAGAAGTAGTACTGAACACCCAGGGTCGTGGTCTTGAAGACGCGTTCGAGCGCCGGGCTGTTGGTCAGGCGGTCGTACTGGTCGTAGCGGGCCTCGATATCCCAATGCTTGGTGAGAAACACCCCGCCCTCGATATAACCGCCTTGCGCGGCGTTGTTGCCGCCCGGATAGAGGGTCTCGGTGCACAAAGCCGTCCCGCCCGCACCGGCGCTCGCCCCACAAGGCGGGGTTGTGCCGTTTGTCGGCTGCGAGAACGCCGCCGGCGCCATGATCCAGCCGGTGCCGCGCATGAACTCCCCCGTCACCCGGAAGGCGCCGGGGCTCATGAAGCCCGTGCGGATCTGGGCGCCGACACCATAACGCTTATAGGTGTAGGTCTGCTGCGTGAACCCCCCGCTCGTGCCTTGGGCGACGTCCAGCGCCTGATGCCCGAGATGGCCCCAGACCCAGGCGGTGACGCCGGCCTGATGCGGGCCCTTGCTGTGATGGAAGATGTAGGACTCCTGCAGGCGCCCGTAATAGTCCATGCTGTGCGAGGTGTTGTTGGCATAGAGCGGCGCGCCGTTGCCGATCATGGCGGCGTAGGCGAACTGCCAGGGGCCGGTGTTGAACCAGTCGAACACCTGCACGCCCTGATCGCGTCCGGCATTGATCGGCGCGGGTGTCACGAGATAGCCCCCGGGACCCACCCCTTGCGTAGCCCCGGAGGTCGGGGCATAGGCCAGGCCCTGCACGAACTGATTCAGGATGAGCTGGGTGGAGACGTTGGTGAAATTGATGTAATCGAAGTCCGGGATACCCTGCAAGACCTCCTCGGGCCCCGGGGTCTTGAAGAGGCCCACGCGCACGCGCGCGCCGGGGATCTGGTTGAAGGTCACCGAGGCGTCGGTCAGGCGCGGGGTGTAGCTGCCGTTATTCACCGTGTACCCGTTGTTGCCGAACTCGGCCATGATGAAGTAATTGATCTTGTTGCTGATCGGCGTCACCGTGCCGCGCACCGCGATGCGCGCGCGCAGCATGTTGAAGCTCTGGCTCGAGGTGGCATTGGGCGCCACGCGGTTGAATTTCGGGACCTGGCCGTTGAAAGGTGAAGTGGCGGGTGTGAGCCCCGTCACGGGGGTGCCACCGGCGTTCTCATAGGTCGGCTGGATGAAACCGAAGAGCTTGAAGGGGGCGGCGATGCCGCTGGGTTCGGTCCCCTGCAACTGCAACCAGTTGGTGGCGTGCGCGCCTCCGCTGAAACAGGCCGCGGCGACCGCCGCGGCCACGAGTGAACGGCTTTTCATGGACTCCTCCTTCCTCTTGTTGTGTCGCTTCGATGGAAAACGTCTGTGACTATTATCTAAAACTCTGGTCTTATGGGCGGATGTAGTTCCAGCCCTCGCTCTCCCGGCGCATGATCTCGATCACGCCGCCCGGCACGACGTGCGCGACCGGGTTCAGATCCGCCTTCGTCAGATGCAACTTGTTCATGGTGTTGTGGCAGGCCGCGAATTCGACCCCCTCGGCGTGCAGGGCGCCGATCATGCCGGCGTGCACGTTGTGCTTCAAAAGGAGCCGCAGGCCCGGGCCAAAGGCCACGACCTCGATCTGTACCTTGGTGGGGCCGAAGTACTTCAGGACGTTGGCGACGTTGGCCAGCACCAACTGCTGCTCGGGCGCCGAGCCGTTACTGATCTGAAACAACACATGGTGGCTTGCAAAGGCGTGTGTCATCTTGGCGTGGCTTGGACTCATGAATGCCAGGAACATGAGCGCCGAGAGCGCCAGAAACAGCCTGTGGGGGATGGTTTGGTGTCTCATCGCGTCCTACTCCTCTTGGTGGTTGAATCTCTCATGAGCGAGTCGGCTTCATCGGCCTGTATTCTTATAGCGACGGGTCGGGCGGTCCGCCAACACCGTGGGGCCGGCCCCGAACAAGGCGCGCAGGGCCCGGCTTTCAGGCGTGCGCATTTGCGCCGCGCGCTGCGACCTCTTAGGATGACCACCCATCGATCTCGGCATGCCTGGACTCCCCTTGACGACGCTACGCCTCGGCACCCGCAAAAGCGCGCTCGCTCTCTGGCAGGCGACCTTCGTGCGCGATCGCCTTCTCGCCTTGTATCCGGACCTCGTGATCACCACCGTGCCCATGACCACGGAGGGGGATCGCCTGCTCGGCGCCCCCCTGCTGGCGGCCGGCGGCAAGGCCCTTTTTACAAAAGAACTCGAACAGGGTCTTATGGAAGGACGCATCGACCTCGCCGTTCATTCCATGAAAGACGTCGTCGCGGAACTCCCGGAGGGGCTCGGGATCGGCGCCATTCTCGCGCGCGAGGACCCGCGCGACGCCCTGGTCACCCCGCTGCCTGTCACCGATATCGCCTCCCTGCCGCACGGGTGCCGGGTCGGGACCGCGAGCCTCAGGCGCCAAAGCCAATTGCATCACAAGCGCCCGGACCTGCGCCTTTCCCCCTTGCGGGGCAACGTCAACAGCCGCCTTGCGCGGCTCGACGCCGGCGCCTTCGACGCCATCGTGCTGGCGGCGGCGGGCTTGAAGCGCTTAGGTTTTGCCGACCGCATCCGCGCCTGGCTCCCGGTCGAGACGAGCCTGCCGGCGGCCGGTCAAGGCGCGATCGGCATCGAGTGCCGATCCGACGACGCGGCGACCCGGGACCTCATCGCCCCCCTGAACGACCCCGAGACCGCGTTGTGCGTCACCACCGAGCGCGCGCTCACGGCCGCCCTGGGCGGCGGGTGTCGCCTGCCGATCGCGGCGTTTGCACGCCTCGCGGGCGACACCGTGACGCTCCAGGCCCTGGTGGGGGAGCCGGACGGCAGCCGGCTCCTCGTCCAGGAGGCGCGCGGTCCGGCCAGCGATCCCCAGGGGCTCGCCCGCCGGGTCGCCGGCGATTTGCAGGCCCAAGGGGCGGGCGCGATCATCGACCGACTGATGGCGGAGGGCTCATGAGCGGGCTTGCCGGCGTGAAGGTGCTGGTCACGCGCCCGGAGGGACAGGCCCAGGGCCTGATCGAGGCCCTCGCCGCCCAAGGCGCGATCCCCGTGCACTTCCCGGCGGTCGCGATCGTGGCCCCGCGGGACACGGCGCGGCTCGATGCCCTCCTGGCGCGCATGGCCGACTTCCAGTGGGCGATCTTCATAAGCCCGAACGCGGTCGCGCGCGCCGCGGCCCTCATGCACGCGCAGGCGCGCCCCTGGCCGCCCCAGCTGCGGCTTGCGGCCATCGGCCGCGGGAGCGCGCGCGAACTGAAGCGGCTGGGCTTTGGCGACGTGCTGGTGCCCGAAGGCCGCTTCGACAGTGAGTCCTTGCTCGCCCTTAAACCGTTCGCGGACGTATCCGGCCAGAAGATCGTGATCTTTCGGGGTGAGGGCGGGCGCGAGGTCTTGGGCGACACCCTCACGGCCCGCGGGGGGGCGGTGGAATACGCCGAGTGCTACCGCAGGGCCGCGCCCAGCGCCGATGTCGCAACGCTTTTGCGGGTCTGGGCGCGCCAGGGGATCGACGTCGTCACCCTGACGAGCACCGAGGGCCTCCACCACCTCTACGAGGCCCTCGGGCAGGTCGGGCGGCGCTGGCTTGCGCGCACGCCCCTGGTGGTCGCAAGCGCGCGCATCGCCGAGGCCTGCCGCGCGCTCGGCCTCGAGGGACCGATCCAGATCGCCGCAGGGGCCGACGATGCCGCCCTCCTGACCGCCGTGCGCGCGTGGCGCGCCGCCGAAAACCCCCTATAATGGCAGGAGCCCCTAGAGAACCCATGGCCGACCCAACACACGACACGGCGACGCCGTTAGCCCCTCCTCCGCGACGGACGCGCTCGCCGGCCGGCGGACTCGCCTTGCTGCTCGCCCTCATAGCCCTCGTCGCCACGGGCTACCTTTGGTACGCGCTCGCCTACCAAACGCACACCCTCGGGGCGCCGCTCGGGCGCCGGCTGCAATCCGAGCAATCGGCGCTCACGGCCCTGAAGGCCCGGTTCGCGCGTCTGGCCGGCAGCGAACGCGCGACCGCCAAGGCCCTGCGCGCGCTCGCGCGCCGTCCCGCGGCGCGCATCGCCGCCCACGGCCAGCGCTTTCGGATCCGCGCGGCCCAAGACCTCCTGTTGATGGCGAACGACGAGTTGCTGTTTCAGCACGACGTCCCCTTGGCGCTCCTCGCGCTGCATAAGGCCGACGATCAGATCCGGCGGGCGGGAGACCCGCGGCTCCTGCCGGTCCGATCCGCGATCGCGCGGGAAACCTTGAAATTGAAGGCCCTGCGCCGCTGGCGCGTCTCGACGCGCGCGCTTTCGCTCGTGGCGCTCGCGCACGCCGTGCGCCATTGGCCGCTCGTGGTCGCAACGACCTTCCATCCGGCCGTGGTGCGCGCGCAACCGGCGCCCGAGCCGTTCTGGCACCGCGCGGTCTTCGGCGTCTGGCACGATTTCCTGGCGCTCATCCGCATCCGCAAGGCCAGCCACAACGAACGCGCGTTGCTGTCCCCGAAACGCGAAGCGTTCGTGCGCGCCAACACGACGCTGCGGCTCTATACCGCGGAATACGCGCTGCTCGAGTACCGCCCCGCGGTCATGCGCGCGAACCTGCTCGCGACCGAGCGCTGGATCGGCCGCTACTTCGATACCAAAACCCCGGCGGTCAAAGCCGCTCAGGCCGAGATCGCGCGCCTCGTGGCGCACGGACTGCCGCGCGTGCCGGACATCTCGGGCTCCCTGCACCTCCTGCAGCGACTGACGCACGCATGAAGGCCCTCGTCACGCTCATCGCCCTCCTGTTCGGCACGGTCCTCGTGACCCTGGCGGCGGTGCACGACCCGGGCTATGTCCTGATCGAACGGCATCCGTGGAGCCTCGAGATGCCGCTCACGCTGTTTGTGCTGCTGCTGATCCTGGCGGTCGCGCTCTTGTATTTCGTGCTGCACGTCACGCTGCGCCTCTTCCGGATTCCACGCGACGTCGGCCGCTGGCGCCTGGACCGGCGGCTGCGCCACCTGCAAAAGACCCTGCACAAGGGGCTCATCAAATTGATCGAGGGGGATTTCGCGGCGGCGGAACGCGATCTCGTGGGCGATACGCAAGCCGACGACGTCCCGGGCATCCACTACCTGGCGGCGGCCTGCGCGGCCCAGGGCCAAGAGCAATACGAGCGCCGCGACCAGTACCTCACCCGCGCGCAAGGGACGAACGGGCTTGCGCTCGCCGCGGGCCTCCTGCAGGCCCACCTTCACGAAAGCGCGCACGAGCACGAGCGCGCGCTCGCGACTTTGAGCGCCCTGCGCGTCGCCTACCCGGGTAACCGCGTGGTCTTGCGCCTGCTCGCGCGCCGCGCCCGGGCCTTGCGCGACTGGACGGTGGTGGCGCGGCTTGCGCCCGAACTCCGGCGCTACCGCGCCCTCGATCCCGCGGCCATCGATGAGCTGGAACTCGAGGCGCACCGCCAATTGCTCAAGCTCGCGACCGCCAACGGCGCCGACGCCGAGGCCGCCTGGCGCGCCATCCCCCGGGCGCGGCGCGCGCACCCCACGCTCGTCGCGCTCTACGCGCAAAGCCTCATCGGCAAAGGCGCCGAGGCGGAGGCCGAAGACCTCCTGGTGCCGGCCTTGCGTCACCAGCTGCACGACGACCTGCTCGCGGCCTACGGCGCGCTCCGCGGGCCGGAGACTCTGCGGCGCCTGTCCCAGGCCGAGGGTTGGCTCAAGACCGTCCCCGACAACGGCGCCCTGCTGTTGTGCCTCGCGCGGCTCGCCTGCGAGGCCAAACTCCCGGGCAAGGCCCGCGAATACGCCGAGCGCTGCGCGCGCCAGGCGAACGCGAGCGAACACTTCGCCGAGCTTGCGCTCGTCATGGAGCAGCTCGGCGATGGGGACCAGGCCCGGGAGTATTACCGGCGCGGGCTCAAGCTGCGCAAGGCGGCCTGCGAACCGCCGGCCGAGGGCGCCCTGCTCCCGCTCTGAACCCTCAGGCCCGCGGGTGGATCACGATCACCGGGCGCCCGTGGGCCGGCGAGACATCGAGGCGCTCCGGCTGCAAGGTGACGTGATCGATGTCGAAGCGCTCGTGCAAAAGCGCCTGCAAGTGCTCGAGCAAGCCGTTCCAGCCGCTGAGATCGTCCACCACCACGTGCGCGGACAAGGCGAGCGTCCCCGACGACAAGGTCCAGATGTGCAGATCATGTACCGAGATCACGCCCGCGACCTCGGCCAAGGCGTGGCCGACCGTGGGCAGGT
>DAHWKH010000087.1 GCA_027343725.1 Acidiferrobacteraceae bacterium | reverse complement strand
CGCTGCTACGTGGACCGCAAGCCGCGCGCCCAATCCCGGCCCTCCGATCATGCCCCCGTCGTCGCCGAGATCGACTGGCCCGACGCGCAGCGGACATGAGCGGATCGCGCGGCAAGCCCCGCCCGCCACGGCGGGCCGGCGCACATCGTCCCTGGGCCGTTTGCCGATCCCGGCGCCTAGAGGCCTGGGCGCGGTCCGTGCCTCGCTCAGCCGACCCGCCGGTGTTCGCCCTTGTCGATAACGCAACCGACCCGATCGACAAGCCGGTAGCCTTTTCTTATGATGAAAAGGCCCCCAGTGATCCCTGGGCGGAGGGACAATGCGACTTTTCGAGACACTTGGATTTCATTGGGACAGGTCCGCGGTACCGGCCTCCGTCCCGTCGCGCTCGGTTGAACGCGCCTGCTTCCGTCTCCATAAGATGCTCCCGGAGTTTGTGTGGGATGCTGGTACTCTCGAGGGCAACCCTTTGACCTTCCCGGAGGTCAAGACCCTCCTGGACGGTATCACCGTCGGAGGACGCAAGATTTCCGACCAGGAGCAAATCCTGAATCTGGCGGAAAGTTCGCAGCGGCTGTTGGCCTTGGTCAAGACCGGGCGATTTGCGCTCACGAAGCCAGTATTCAGCGAGTTGAACGGCATTATCGCGCGCAACGAAGCTTTGGAATGGGGGGTGTTTCGTGGCGAAGGGCGCGAGCAGACCTACACCCCCGATGTCGGACTCGGAGAACACGGACGTTATACGCCCTTGCCGACACGTCCCGGCGCGCCGGAATTGAATAAGATATTCCGTAACGGAGTGGCGGAACTCGCAGACTGCCCGCCGTTCGAGCGGGCCGTCGCCTTCTTTTTGTTCGGCGCCTTGCAACAGTTCTTTTTTGACGGCAACAAGCGCACCTCGCGTCTTGTCATGAATGGCGTGCTTATGTCGCATGGGATCGACGCCATCAGCGTGCCGGCCGCCAAGGCCCAGGAATTCAATGAGAAGATGGTGCGTTTTTATCTCAGCAAGGACGGAACCGAGATGATGGCCTTCATCACCGCTTGCCACCCGGATGCCGGGGTGGCCCCCGGCGACTCGGGGATCAGGCCGTGATCAGGAAGGGGATCCCCGTCCGGTAGAGTGGGACCTCTCTATGAGGAGCGGACAGGCGACACCGATTTCGCGAGCGGGTCGGCCGGCCGCCGCGCCCGGCAACGGCCTTGCCCCCTTGCGGCCATCCCGCCGCTCTAGAAGCCGGCCATACCGTTCAGCAGTTTCGCGTCCGCTGTGTAGGTCTTGTTGTGGACGCGGATCAGGGTCTTGTGACCGAACATCGCGCGCAGGGGCAAGGTCGCGGCACTCCCACCCGGGCTCAGAAGCGCGCTTGTGATCTTGCGGCGCAAGGCTTTCGGCACGCCCGCGCTCACCGAGAAGGCCTGGTTCGGTAACGGCGGCAGTTTGGTGATGATGCGCAGCTTGCCGGGAAAACGGTGCGCCATGCGCAGGTACACGGGCAGGGGTTGAATGCCGGCGTCGCATTTGCCGGCGATCAGGTCCCGGACTTGTTGCGTAAAGCTATGAATGGGGATCGTGAAGGGCTGGCGCGACGGGTTCCGAAAGCGGCTGTCGAGCGTCAGCGTGCCGAGGTTCGGGGGGGAGAAGGTGCACACGCCGCGTCCGATCAGGTTGCGGACGCGCTGGATCCTCGTGTCGTGGGTACTGCCCACCACGACAAAGGTCAGCGAACCCGTCAAGGCCACGAGCACGTGATCATGGTAATGGGCGATGCGCCAGCCGATAAAGGAGGGGCCGTCGAAGTAGAGCGCGGCCTTGTTGGCGTGCACGTCCGCCATGTAGGTGAGCCAGTTGCTGACGTAATGGAACGTGATGGGGGCGCCGGTGGCCTTTTTGAGGTACTGGGCAATGCGTCCGTAGACCGCCTTTTCGCGCGCCTGCGCTTGTCGAGGCGGCACGATGAAGGGGTAGGCGGGCGTCCGGACCGTGGCGGCCGCCGTCGCGCATGAGAGTCCCATACTGATCGCAACGGCCCAGCGCCGCAGGCCGGTTTTCGCAGTGCTCACGTGATGTCTCCTTAAGCAAGCGGCCTTGCGGCCGTGTCTTTCGTAGGGGTCTCTTGAGCGTAGATGCTCACCGTCGTTTTGCAACGCGCCCGGCTTGGCGTTTTGTGCGCGCGGCTGCTATAGTCGGCCGGCGACTGACACCCTTGCGGGAGAGACCCCACGACGTGGGGCGCCAACGGCGCAACCGCCCGGAATCGCACCGGCAAAAGGACCGTGGGGGTTTATGAGTCGACTCTGGAGAGAGACCGCGCGGGCGGTCCACCGAAGGGGCTTAAGCTCTCAGGTTGCGGGACAGAGGGGTTATCGGCAAAGCGCTCGTCCCGGAACCTGACGTCACCCGGACGGGCTCGATTGGGATCGCTCAATGGGCCAGAGAACCCCGCTCTACCAGGAACATGTCGACGCCGGCGCCAAAATGATCGATTTTGGCGGCTGGGACATGCCTTTGCATTACGGCTCGCAGATCGCCGAGCATCACGCCGTGCGCACAAAAGCCGGCCTCTTCGATGTCTCGCACATGCGCGCGGTCGAGGTGCGGGGCCCCAAGGCCCAGGCCTTTCTGCGCTTCCTGCTCGCCAATGACGTGGCCAAGCTCTCACCCGGCCGGGCGTTGTACGGCTGCCTCTTGAATGACGCAGGCTGCGTGCTCGACGATCTCATCACCTACTCTGTCGCCCCCGACTGGTTTCGGATCGTCGTGAACGCCGGCCCCGCCGAGCACGACATCGCCTGGTTTCGGGCGCACGCGGGCGCCTTCGAGGTCGAGATTGCTCCGCGCCCGGACCTCGCCATGCTCGCCGTCCAGGGACCCGAGGCCTTGGCGCGCGCGGCCCCGGTGCTGGGCGCGGCCCATGCAGCCCTTCTGGCCCTCAAACCCTTTCACGCGATCGCAACGGACGGGCTCTTTCTCGCGCGCACCGGCTATACCGGTGAGGACGGGTTCGAGGTCCTGCTCGAAAACGCGCGCGCCCGTGAGTGGTGGCGCGCCTTGGTGGGCGAGGGCATCACGCCCGCCGGGCTCGGCGCGCGCGATACGTTGCGGCTCGAGGCCGGCATGAACCTCTATGGTCACGACATGGACGAGACCGTCTCGCCGCTCGAGTCGGGGCTTGCCTGGACCGTGAGCCTGACGCCCGAACGGGATTTCGTGGGCCGCGCGGCCCTTGTCGAGCAGCAGGCGCGGGGGTTGCGGACGCGTCTTGCGGGGCTCGTGTTGACAGGACCCGGCGTCGTGCGCGCGGGCCAGGCGGTCAACACGAGCGCGGGTGCGGGCGTTTTGACGAGCGGGTCGTTTTCCCCCACGCT
>DAHWKH010000016.1 GCA_027343725.1 Acidiferrobacteraceae bacterium | reverse complement strand
GCCTGCGCGGCCTCCAGGGCGAGGCGACTGAGGCGCGCGACGTCCGGTTCGACCAGAATCGGGAACCGCAGGACCACGGCTTCCGGAATTCCGGCCTTGTCGTTAATCGGGATCCACCTCGGCGATCCAGGCCATTTGGATCGCCTCCAGGAGCCTCTCCCCGGAGCGCTCCGGCTCATCGTCGAAGTCCTCGAGTTCCAGGACCCAACGATGCAGGTCCGTAAAGCGCACGTAGCGCGGATCGACGTCCGGGTGCTTCTCGCTCAAGGTGAGCGCGATGTCATAAGCGTCCTGCCACTTGAGGCTCATGGCTCGCTCCTTTCTCGTTAATGGGTTTCCGAGACCATGTTGATCGTGTATTTCGGGATCTCGATCGTCAGATCCTCGTCGGGGATCAAGGCCTGACAACTCAAGCGGGAGTCCGGCTCCAAACCCCAGGCCTTGTCCAACAGATCCTCCTCCTTTTCCTCGGCCGGCGCCAGCGCGTCGAAACCCTTGCGCACGAGGACGTGACAGGTGGTGCACGCGCACGACTTGTCGCAGGCATGCTCGATCGAGATGCCCGCGCGCAAGAGCGCGTCGCAGATGCTCATACCCTGCGGCGCCTCGATGTCGGCGCCGGCGGGACAAATCTCGGGGTGAGGCAATACATGGATATGCGCCATCAGCGGAACTCGGTCACGGAGCGGCCGGTCATGGCCCGGCGCAGCCCGGCATCCATGCGCCGCGCGGCGAACGCGCGACTGGCTTGATCGAGCGCTACGACGGCGGCCCGGATCGCGTCCCCGTCACGCCCCTGCCGCGCGGTCTCCAACTCCTGGATCCGCTGAGCGATCCGCTCCCCTTCCCCGGCGACCAGCAGCGCCGCGTCCTGCGCGAGCGCCGAGCGCACCGCCTCGAGCATGCGATCGGCCTCTACCTGCTGTTCGCGCAGGGCCCGCGCGGCGAGGTCGGACGCGGCATGGTCGATCGAATCCTTGAGCATGCGCTCGATATCGGCGTCCGATAAACCGAACGACGGCTTGACCGCGATCTCGCTCTCGACCCCGCGCGTCAACTCGCGCGCGGTCACGCTCAAAAGCCCGTCCGCGTCCACCTGGAAGGTCACCCGGATGCGCGCGGCACCCGCGGCCATGGGCGGGATGCCACGCAGCGTGAAGCGCGCAAGCGAGCGGCAGTCCGTCACGAGCTCGCGCTCGCCCTGCACCACGTGGATCGCAAGCGCCGTCTGGCCGTCTTTGTAGGTGGTGAACTCCTGGGCGCGCACACTCGGGATGGTCGCGTTGCGCGGGATGATCTTTTCGACGAGCCCCCCCATGATCTCGATGCCCAAGGAGAGCGGGATGACGTCCAGAAGCAACATGTCCGCGGCGTCGGCGTTCCCCGCCAAAAGGTCCGCCTGGCGGGCCGCGCCGATCGCCACGACCGCATCCGGGTCGATGTCGTGCAGGGGGGTCTTCCCGAAAAACTGTTCGACCCGTTCCCGGACCCGCGGCGTGCGCGTCGCCCCGCCCACCAACACGACATCGCGGATCTCCTCGGCGCGCACCCCGGCGTCCTTCAGGACCCGCGCGCACGGCACGAGCGTGCGGTCGATCAACGGGTCGATGATGCGCGCAAGTTCGGCGCGCGTCAGGCTGCCGCTGAAAACCCCCGGGACCTCCACCGCGACCGTGGACTCCTCGGTCAGCCGCTCGCGGGTCTGACGTGCAGCGCGCAACAGCCTGCGCGCGGTCGTGGGCGAATCGACGCGCGCCCCCTGCCGCTCCCAGTGCGCGACCAGCGCGGTGTCCATGTCATCGCCCCCGAGCAGCGCATCGCCCCCGGTGGCGAGGACCTCGAAGACCCCTTGCGACAAGCGCAGCAGGGACACATCGAACGTGCCCCCGCCCAGATCGTAGACGCAGTAGAGACCTTCGGGATTGCGATCCAGGCCGTAGGCAACCGCGGCCGCGGTCGGCTCGTTCAAAAGGCGCAAGACCGTGAGTCCCGCGATACGCGCGGCGTCCTTCGTGGCCTGGCGCTGGGGCTCGTCGAAATACGCCGGGACCGTAATCACCACGCCCGCCAGTTCGCCCCCCAGGGCCGCCTGCGCGCGCGCGCCCAGGTTCCGCAGGATCTCGGCCGAGACCTCGACCGGGGTCTTGTCCCCGGCCACGGTCTCGATGCGCACGGTCCCTTCCGCGTTCGCCGCCAGCCGGTAGGGGCTCTCGCCGATCTCCGCACGCCCGCGCCCCATCAAGCGCTTCACTGAGGCGATCGTGTTCAAGGGGTCCTCGACCTCGCTTGCGAGCGCCTCATGGCCCACCACGGTCGAGCCGTCGTCCCGGTAACGCACGACCGACGGCAAAAGACGCCGTCCGGCCGTGTCCGGGAGGACTTCGGCCGAGCCGTCGCGCACGGTGGCGATCAAGGAATTCGTGGTGCCGAGATCGATGCCTGCGGCGAGCCGCCGGGCATGGGGCGACGGCGACTGGCCCGGCTCGCTGATTTGCCATAATGCCATGTCAGGATACCCCTGTTCGCGCCTCGTCCAACTCGCGCTCGAAGCGCCTCAGGAATTGCAGCTCGCGCACCAGGCGGCGCGCCGCGGCCCAGTCGGCCGCCTCCCCCAAGGCGCTCGCCAGCGCCCGCTGTTTGTCCGCCCCACAGGCGGCCACTTCGCTCGTGAGCGCCGCGGCCACCTCCGGGTCGCCGCCCGACTCCTCGAGTCGCTCACGCCAGGCAAGCTGCTCTGCCAGGAATGCCGTATCCATCACGGTATCGGTCTCCTCGTCGGTCGATACGCCGTTCAGCGCCAACAAGTGGCGCGCGCGCTCCAGCGGGTCGCGCAGCACCTTCAGGCCATCGTTCAGGCGCGCGCTCGTCGCGACCGCGACGCGGCGCTCCTCGTCCGAACCTCGGGCGAAGCGATCAGGGTGCCATTGGCGGATCAATTCCCGATGCCGGCGGGCGAGCTCCGCGGCGTCGATGTCAAAACGCGCCGGGAGCCCGAAAAGGCGGAAATAATCCTGTGTCATGCGGTGCCCCTAGACGCTGAAGCTTTCCCCGCAGCCGCAGGTCTCCTTCTGCTTGGGATTGTTGAACCGAAACCCCTCGTTCAACCCTTCCCGGGTGTAATCGAGCTCGGTGCCGTCGAGATACACGAGGCTCTTCGCGTCCACCAGGACCTTGATCCCGTGGCGCGCGAAAACCTGGTCCCCGGGCTCCACCTGATCCGCGTACTCGAGGACGTAGGCCATCCCCGAGCACCCGCTGGTGCGCACCCCGAGGCGCAATCCCGCACCGTGGCCGCGCGTCTCGAGCGATTTCCGCACGTGGTGGGCGGCCCCTTCGGTCAGTGTCACTGCCATGGACGTGGCTCCTCTTACGCCGCGTCGGCGCTATCGGACTTACCGGTCTTTTTGCGATAGTCGGCAATCGCCGCCTTGATGGCGTCCTCGGCCAACACCGAGCAGTGGATCTTCACCGGCGGCAACGCCAACTCCTCGGCGATCTCGGTATTCTTGATCTGGCCGGCCTCATCCAAGGTCTTGCCCTTGACCCACTCGGTCAAGAGCGAGCTCGAGGCGATGGCGCTGCCGCAACCGTAGGTCTTGAAGCGCGCCTCCTCGATGACCCCTTGCTCGTTCACGCGAATCTGCAGCTTCATGACGTCACCACAGGCCGGGGCCCCGACCATGCCGGTCCCGACGCCGGGATCGCTTTTGTCGAAAGACCCGACATTCCGCGGGTTTTCGTAATGGTCCAATACCTTAGTCCCGTATGCCATATCACTCTCCTTCTGACATCACTTATGGGTTTAATGAGCCGCCCACTGCACAGACTTCAGATCGATGCCCTCTTTGTACATCTCCCAAAGGGGGGACAATTCCCGCAGACGACTGATTTTTTCATGGAGCAACCGAATCGTGTCCTCCACGTCCTGAGCGGTCGTGAACCGCCCGAGGGTGAAACGGATGGAGCTGTGGGCGAGTTCGTCGTTTCGTCCCAACGCCCGCAGGACGTACGAGGGCTCGAGGCTTGCCGACGTGCAGGCCGAGCCCGACGACACCGCGATCTCCTTCAACGCCATGATCAGCGACTCGCCTTCGACGAAGTTGAAACTCACGTTCAGGTTCCCGGGGATCCGCTGTTCGAGATCCCCGTTCACGTATACCTCTTCGATATCCGAAAGCCCTTCCAGGAGCCGATCCCGCAGCCCCCGAATGCGCGCGCCTTCGCTCTCCATCTCCTCGCGCGCCAGGCGGAACGCCTCTCCCATGCCGACGATCTGGTGGGTCGCAAGCGTCCCGGACCGCAGCCCGCGCTCGTGCCCTCCGCCGTGCATCTGCGCCTCGAGGCGCACCCGCGGCTTGCGGCGCACGTACAGCGCGCCGATGCCCTTCGGTCCATACACCTTGTGGCCGCTCAAGGACAGAAGATCGACGCCGAGGGCCGCGACATCGATCGGAATCTTGCCCGCGCTCTGGGCCGCGTCCGAGTGCAACAGGATGCCCCGCGGGTGCACGATCCGGCTGATGGCCGCGAGATCCTGGATGACGCCGATCTCATTGTTCACATGCATCACCGAGACGAGAATCGTATCGGGACGCAAGGCCGCCTCGAGCTTCGCGAGGTCCAGGAGTCCATCGGGCTCCGGATCCAGATAGGTGACACTGAACCCCTCGCGCTCGAGTTGCCGCGTCGTGTCCAGTATCGCCTTATGCTCGGTCTTGACCGTCACGATGTGGCGGCCCTTGTTCTGGTAGAAATGCGCCGCGCCCTTGAGCGCCAGATTGTCGGACTCCGTGGCCCCCGAGGTCCACACGATCTCCTTCGGGTCGGCGTGGATCAAGGCCGCCACCTGCGCGCGCGCCTCCTCGACCGCCTTCTCCGCCTGCCAGCCGAACGCGTGCGAACGCGACGCCGGGTTCCCGAACTCGCCTTCGAGCGTCAGGTAGCGACACATCGTCTCGGCCACGCGCGGATCGACCGGCGTGGTCGCGGAATAGTCAAGATAAATTGGCTTTCTCATACTTCTCCCCATGGCCCCAACTGTACTCATCGGCCGCAAGTGACGTCCCGCACTGCGCCTGCCTGAGCACCACCTCCTGCACCCCGGGCTGGCTCACGAGGTCGGCAAGCGTGATGCCGTCCAGAAATTCATAAATGCGTCGGCTCAATTCCGTCCACAACTGGTGCGTGAGGCACCGCTTCTCGCCCTGGCAATTCTCCTCGCCGCCGCAGCGCGTCGCATCGATGTTCTCGTTGATCGCCACCACGATTTGCGCCACCGAGATGTCGCCGGCGGGCAACGCCAGGCTGTAGCCGCCGCCCGGGCCGCGCACGCTCGCCACCAAACCCTTGCGGCGCAATTTCGCGAACAGCTGCTCCAGATACGACAGCGAAATCCCCTGGCGGGCCGCGATATCGGCGAGCGCCACGGTATCACTCTGCTCGTGGACGGCCAGATCGAGCATCGCTGTCACCGCGTAGCGTCCTTTTGTGGTCAGTTTCATGAGCGTCCCTCGACAATCCTGATGCTTAGGATGGCATCTCTGACTATATTAGTCAACTATTGCCCCTGCCGATCCCGATCCTCGCCGTTCGCGCGCCACGGCTCAAGCGGGCTCACGGCGACCCCGGCCTTACGCAATTCCTCGCACAAGTGCTCCATGCGCCGATCGACGACCTGCAAATGGTCCAGGACACAGTCGATCGCCTGGGCCACGGGGTCTGGCATCTGCGCCTGCTGGCCGTAGGCGGCAAAGCCGATCTTTTCCGCGAGTGCTGCCCGCGACTTGGCCTTGTCGTCCCGCTTGACCACGACATGCCCCGGGATCCCCACGACGGTCGCGCCCGGCGGGACATCCTTCACGACCACCGAATTCGATCCGATGCGCGCGCCGTCGCCGATGGTGATCGGCCCGAGGACCTTGGCGCCGGCGCCCACCACCACCTGACGGCCGAGGGTCGGATGGCGTTTCTCGCGCTGCCAGCTCGTGCCCCCCAGGGTCACGCCCTGATACAAGGTGCAATCGTCCCCGACCTCGGCGGTCTCCCCGATCACCACCCCATGGCCGTGATCGATGAATAAACGCCGGCCGAGGCGCGCCCCCGGATGGATCTCGATCCCCGTCAGGACGCGCGCCACCCGTGACAGCGCCTGGGCCCACCAAAAGAGCCGCTTTTGCCACAGCCAGTGGGCCGCGCGATAGACGGCCACCGCCTGGACACCGGGATAGAGGGTCACGATCTCGAACCGAGACCGGGCCGCGGGGTCACGCGCGAAAATGCTGGCAAAATAGCCGGGTTCGTCCACGCGCCGCATCTCCTCCCGTGTTCTGGCGAAACGGGTATTAGGCGCTAACTTGACTAATTTTGTCAAGATTGATCGCGCTCCCCGAGCGCCGAGGCCGGCGGCACGGGCCGCTCGATGGCGGTCAGGATGCCGCGCAGGATGTTGAGTTCATTGGCGTCGGGCCGCGCGCGGCGGAAGAGCCGGGTGAGACGGCGCATGAGCTTACGCGGATTGCGTGGATCCAGAAACCCGATCCCAACCGCCACCCGCTCGAGGTGATCGAGAAACTGATTGAAAGGCTCCTGCGCCGCCGGGACATGGTCGTCCGCCGGGGGCGCCTCGCCGTCCGCGGCCAAACGGAGTTCATAGCACAGGATCTGGACCGCGGCGGCGAGATTGAGCGAGGGGAACGTCGGCGCGACCGGGATGCGCACGAGCGCATGCGCGAAATCGAGTTCCTCGTTGGTGAGCCCGGTCCGTTCGGCGCCGAACAGAACCGTGACCGGCGCTTGGCGAGAGACGGGGCCTAGGGCCGCGGCCGCCGACCGGGGCGTGAGGTTTGGCCAGGCGATCGTGCGCGCGCGGGCGCTCGTTGCCACCACCAGGGCGCAATCGGCGACCGCCGCGCGCACGTCGTTCAGCGTGCGCGCGGATACCAGCACATCATCGGCTCCGGCCGCGCGCGGTTTCGCCTCGGCGAGCGAGAACGGCCGCGGGGCGACCAGGACGAGATCCTGGAGTCCCATGTTTTTCATTGCCCGCGCGCACGCCCCGATATTGCCGGGATGCTGCGGGCGCACGAGCACGATGCGGACGTTTGCGAGATTCATGGCAGAGGGCCCCTCGAGTGAGCGGCAGGATACCATGAGCCTTTCGCGGCCCGACACAGCCCGCTACAATGCAGCGCTTTTGCAGGACCGACCCATGCATCCGATGCTCAACACCGCCGTCAAAGCCGCGCGCCGCGCCGGCGCCGTCATCGTCCGGGCCTTGCCGGACGTCGACCGGTTGCGGGTCGAAACCAAGAGCCGTCACGACTTCGTGAGCGAGGTCGATCGCCGCGCCGAGGAGTTGATCATCGACACCTTGCGCGGCGCCTATCCCGATCACGCGATCCTCGCCGAGGAGAGCGGCTCGACGGCCGGAAACGATTACGAGTGGATCATCGACCCGCTCGACGGGACCACCAACTTCCTGCATGGCTTCCCGCAATTCGCCGTCTCCATTGCCTTACGGCATCGCGGGCGACTCGAACAGGCCGTGGTCTTCGACCCCTTGCGCAACGAGCTGTTCAGCGCCACCCGCGGCGACGGGGCGCAGCTCAACGGCCGGCGCGTGCGCGTCAGCCGCACCGCCGATCTCGACTCGGCGCTCCTGGGGACCGGGTTCCCGTTCCGGCACGGCGACGATGTCGCGCAATGGATCGGATTCTTCGAGCGCGTGGCGCTGCGAACGAGCGGTGTGCGCCGCGCGGGCTCCGCGGCCTTGGATCTCGCTTACGTCGCCTGCGGGCGATTGGACGGGTTCTGGGAGACGGGCCTCAAACCGTGGGACGTGGCCGCGGGCCTCCTGCTCGTGCGCGAGGCCGGCGGGCTCGCGGCGGATCTGTTTTCGGACGCGGACCCAGTCACGACCGGCCACGTCCTCGCCGGTAATCCCCGCGTCTTTCAACTCCTGCACGAGCGCTTCCAGACCCCCTAGGCATCGCCCGTTCGGACGAGGCGGCCGCCCACGCCGGCCGCGGCCGCGGGCCACAGACGCGGCGGCCGGGTCGCCGTCGGGAAGCCCGCGCGCAAGACCGCGCGCGCCTGCATATCCCCGAGGATCTGCACACCGATCGCGTATTCGTGGGGTCGCGCGCGCTTCAACCAGCGCACGCTGCCGATCCGCCACTCGCCGTCCCCGTGGGGATCCTTGATACCAATCCACGCGCCCGGCAAGGGCGGCGCGCCCGACAACTCGTGCGTGCTGAGCCACAAGCCGCCGCGCCCGGCGTCGCGCACCCGCCAGGTGCTGAGACGGACCGCGGCCGCGAGCCCGGGATTGAAGGGGCGGTCGAGATCGACGAACTGCTGTCCCGAGCCAAGCCCCGCGCAGCGGCGCAGGGTCGCAAGGTCGTGGCACACGAGGCGCTCGCCCCCGAGGCGCACGCGCGGTAGGCGGCGCCTGGGCCCGGAATACCAACTCCGCTGCAGAAGCCCGAACAGGCGCTCCGCGAGCGCCGGCAACACGAAGGGCGCAAGCGCCTCCGGCAAGCGCCTATGGACCTTGAGGTCCTTGCGCCAGCGCGCGAGATCGGCGAGCACCGGGGCCGTGTCGAGATACAAAGCGGCCGCCCCGCGCGCCTCGACGACGCGATCGGCCTCGAAGGCGATCGCAAAGCCTTGCGTCGGGTTCAGGACCGCCGCGGGCGCCAGCAGGGCCACCACCTGATGCACGACATCGATACCGCCCACCGGCAAGGCATACGGGTCGGAAAGGCCCAACAGGAGGGCTTGGACATAGGCCTGCTCGACCTCTTCGCCCAAGAGTTCGTCGTTGCGGAATAGGGCATGGATGCGGCGCCACAGACCCGGGGGGGTCGGGACATAGGCCCGGAACGCCGCAAGCATCACCTCGGTGAGTTGGCGCAAGGCCCCGCGGGTCGCGCATCTTCGCCCCTCGCGGCTGACGTCGGCCGATGCGAGCGCGGTCTGATACCCCTGCGCAATCTCCGAGTGAAGGGCCGCCAGCAGCACGCGCTGTCCGTCGCCCCGGGGCCCTTGCAACGCCGCGGCCAGATTCCGCGCCGGCTCCTCGTAACAGCATAGGAGCGCGATCCGGGTGGAGGGGTCCATCGGGCTTGCGTTCAAAGCCCGCACGGAACGCGCGAGCAGGCTCAATGCGCGGGCGGGTTCCGCCAGGGGGAGCGACGCGATCCACTCCCGGACGCGACGCTCACGCCACGTCCGCCGCCGGGTGTCCAGATCGGCAATCCCTCTCATCACACGTCCCCTGTAGCGTCCTCAGGCATACTAGCGAGGTTCTGTCAAGCCTGCAAGCGCTGTTTTCCTCGGCCGGCGCTTCGCCTAAAATGGGTCATTTTGTCGAGGATCGTCTTATGGCCTACGTGGTCACCGAAAGCTGCATCAA
>DAHWKH010000080.1 GCA_027343725.1 Acidiferrobacteraceae bacterium | reverse complement strand
GGGGCCTGGCCTTTCTGGCTTTGGTACTGCGGCTCATGCTACATTTTCGGGCTTACGGGCGGCTTCGCGGCTGGCGCGATCCCGTCCTCGCCCCGCTGGCCGATTGCGTGCTCTGCGGCCTATGGGCGGCGGGGTTTGTGGGCCAGGGCGTCACATGGCGCGGCGCGACCCTCGAGGTCGGCGCGGACGGCAGCATAAAAGCGAATCGGGAGTAACGCATCATGATGAAAACCCTCTTTCTGCACCCGCCTTCCTTCGAGGGATTCGACGGCGGCGCGGGGTCACGCTATCAGGCCAAACGCGAGGTCCGCTCCTTTTGGTATCCGACCTGGCTTGCCCAGCCCGCGGCGCTGATACCGGGGAGCAAGCTCATCGATGCCCCGGCGGCCGGTCTGAGCCTCGAGGAGGTCTTACCGATGGCCGCCGGCTACGAGCTCGCGATCCTGCACACGAGTTCCCCGTCTTTCGCCTATGATGTGAAGGTCGCTCAGGCCCTGAAGGCGGCCTATCCCGATCTCCGGATCGGTTTCGTGGGGGCCAAGGTCGCGGTCGCGCCCGAGGAGTCCTTGAGCGCCTCGCCCGCGATCGATTTCGTGGCGCGGGAGGATTTCGATTTCACGATCAAGGAGGTGGCCGAGGGACGGCCGTACGCCGAGATCGACGGACTCACGTTCCGCGGCGAAAAGGGCGAGATCGTGCACACGCCGCATCGCGCGCCCCCCGCGAACATGGATGACCTGCCGTTCGTGACCGAGGTGTACAAACGGGATCTGCGGATCGAGGACTACTTCATCGGGTATCTGAAGCACCCCTACGTGTCCTTTTATACCGGCCGCGGGTGCAAATCCCGGTGCACCTTCTGCCTCTGGCCGCAAACCGTCAGCGGCCATCGCTATCTCGTGCGCAGCGCGGAACACGTGGTGGAGGAGGTCAAGCTCATCCAGCGCTCCTTCCCGCAGGTGGCGGAGGTGTTTTTCGATGACGACACCTTCACGGACAATGCCCCGCGCGCCGAAGAGATCGCGCGTCAGCTCGGGCGGTTGGGCGTGACGTGGTCGTGCAATGCCAAGGCGAACGTGCCCTACGAGACCCTGAAGGTCATGCGCGACAACGGCCTGCGCTTGTTGCTCGTGGGCTATGAGTCGGGCAATCAGAAGATCCTGAAGAACGTGAAGAAGGGCGTGCGCCTGGACGTCGCGCGCCGCTTCGCCAAGGACTGCCATAAGCTCGGGATCACGGTCCACGGCACGTTCATCCTCGGATTGCCGGGCGAGACCCGCGAGACGATCCAAGAGACCATTCGTTTCGCCAAGGAGATCAACCCGCACACGATCCAGGTATCGCTCGCGGCCCCCTATCCCGGGACCTTCCTCTACAAACAGGCCATCGACAACGGCTGGCTCCATGCCGAAGACAGCGAGCACCTGGTGAACGATCGCGGGGTGCAGATGAGCAGCTTGAGTTACGCGCATCTGAACCGGACCGAGATCTACGATTCGGTGGAGACGTTCTATAAGAAGTTCTACTTTCGGTCGGGCAAGGTCGCCGAGATGGTGGGTGAGATGCTGAAAAGCCCGGATATGATGGGCCGGCGCCTGCGTGAGGGGGTCGAGTTCCTGCGGTTCTTCCGGCAGCGCTAGATTCGGTGGGCGGTCGTCGTGTCATCGTGACGGCCGACGATTTCGGTTTGTCCTGGGCCGTCAACGAGGCCGTGGAGCAGGCCGTGGGCGCCGGCGTCCTGACCTGTGCAAGCCTGATGGTGGGTGAGAAGGCGGCGGCCGACGCGGTATCGCGCGCGCGCCGCTTGCCGCAATTGCGGGTGGGCCTCCATGTCGTGGTCGCAGACGGCCGCCCGGTGCTGCCGCCGGACGAGATCCCGGAGCTCTGCGACGAGGACGGGCGTTTGGACGGGCGTCTGGTGCGCGCCGGGTTCCGGTTCGTCTTCAACCGGCGCGCGGCGCGCGCCCTGGAGTCCGAGATCCGCGCACAATTCGCCGCGTTTGCGGCGACGGGATTGGCCTTGGATCACGTGAACGCGCACAAGCACATGCATCTCCACCCGGCGGTGCTGGGCATCATCCTGAAGGTCGGCGGCGAATACGGGATGCGCGCCGTGCGCCTGCCGCGGGAACCGCTCCAAGCCGCGCGCAGCGGCTCGGAGCGCCGCCGCTGGCTCCTGAATCTCCTGGTGACGGGTCCCTGGTTGCGTCAGATGCGCTGGCGCCTCGAGCGCGCGGGCATGCGTCACAACGACTGGGTGCTGGGGCTTTCGCAGAGCGGGGCCATGGATGAGGACGCGATGCTTGCGCTTTTGGGGGACATGCCGGAGGGGGTGACGGAGCTCTATTGCCACCCGGCGACGCAAGACGGCGCGGACGTGAGCCCGACGGGTTACAGGCCCGTCGCCGAGTGGCAGGCCCTGATGAGCACGCGCGTGAGCGCCGCTCTGCGCGCGCGCGCCCGGCCGTGCGCGGGTTTTCGGGATCTCGCGGCGGACGGGGGCGTGCCATGACGGATCAGCGCCACCCCGGTCGTGTCTCGCATATCGATCGCGCCTATTTCGGGTTGTTGATCGGGCTTGCCGATCTCTCGCGCCGCTATAGCGCGATTGTGATCGCGGCGGCGCTGGCCTTGAGCGGCGCGGCCTTGTATTACACGGTGACCCATTTCGCGATCAGCACCAATATGAGCCGGATGCTGTCGCAGGATCTGCCCTTCGAGCGCGCCCAAGTGCGGTTCAACCGCGCCTTCCCGGGCCTCAACCGGACCCTGCTCGTGGTCGTGCACAGTCGTTCGAGCACCCTTGCGCGCGAGGACGCGGACCGGCTTGCGGCGTGGCTGAAACGCCGCGGACGGGGCATCACCTCGGTGACCGAACCCGGAGGCGGCCGGTTCTTTGCCCGCGAGGGGCTCTTGTATCTATCCACGAAGCGCCTGTGGCGCTTGTCCGACCGGCTCTCTCGCGCGCAGCCTTTCATGGCGACCCTGTCCGCCCACCCGACGCTGCCGCGCTTTACCGGCCTTTTAGACAAGGCGTTGCGCCGTGCGCGCACGCGCCGGCATGTCCCGGGCCTGGCCGCGGTCCTCGCCGGATTCCGCCGGACCCTGGAAGGCCAGGAACAGGGGCGCTACGAGGCCATGCCCTGGGGCCGGCTCATGACGGGCTCGCCCATGAAACGCAGCGCGCCCGGCGACAGTTTCATCGTGGTGAAGCCGCGCTACGACTATCGGGGCGGGGCGCCGGTGCGCCGTGCCATGGACAGCATCCGCGACGGCGCGCGCGACTTGCACTTCACGCCCGGTCACGGCGTGACGGTGCGCACGACGGGCTCCGCGGCCCTCGACAACGAGCAGGTCAAGACAGTCTCTCAGAGCGCGGGCTTGGCCACCGCCTTGTCGCTCACGTTGGTGCTCGCGATGCTCACCTGGGGCCTGCGCCGGGCCCGCTATGTGCTCATTATCCTCGCGACGTTGTTCATGGGGCTGACGTGGACTGCCGCGTTCGCCTTGTACGCGACCGGGCCTTTGAACCTGATCTCGGTGTCGTTCGCGGTGCTGTTCGTGGGGCTCGCCGTCGATTTCGGCATCCAGTTTTGCATCCGCTATCAGGAGGAGCGGACCCACAACGATAACGCGCAAGCGCTATCCTCGACCGCGCGGCGGGTCGGCAGCGCCTTGAGTCTCGCCGCCATTTCCGCCGCCATCAGCTTCTATTCCTTCGTTCCGACGAGTTACGCGGGCATCGTCGATCTTGGGGTCATCGCCGGCACCGGCATGTTCTTCGCCCTGCTCGCGAACCTGACCGTGACACCTGCGCTTTTGACCGTGTTCGCCGGCGATTCCGCCGGCCGGCCGCGCGGTTCCATGCGCGCCTGGCTTGCGCGCTTCCCCGGCCATCGCTACCCGCGGGCGACGATCGCCATCGCCGTGATCGTGGCGATCGGCCTCATCCCGCTGATCCTCGCAAGCCGCTTTGATTTCGACCCGATGCATCTCCAAAACCCCCACAGCGAGGCGGTCGCGACGTTCGAGTCGCTGCTCAAAAATCGCTCGGTCTCGCCATACCCGATCGATATCCTCACGCCGAATCTGCCCGCGGCCCGCGCGCTGGCCGCCCGCTTGCGGCCTCTGAAGACCGTCAGTCGGGTCATCACGGCGGCAAGCTTCGTGCCGGCGCATCAGGCGGCCAAGCTTTCGGTGATCGCGCAGATGGCGCTCATCGTGCCGCCCTTTTCGATTCGCCCGGGCAGCGTCCCGGCCCCGCCCGCCGCGCGCATCCGCCACTCCCTCGGCCGGCTTGCGCACGCGCTCGCGACTTACAGCGCGGCCCGCAAGCACGGGCACTTGGCGCATGAGGCGCGCGCGCTCATGGCCGTGATACCGGGTTATCGCGCGCGTTTCGGGCGCAACCAGGGGGCCTTGCAGGTCCTGCAAAGACGCCTGATCGGCACGCTCCCCTGGCAGCTCAAGCGGTTGCGCGAGGCCTTGCGCGCGCGTCCCGTGAGTCTTGCGACCTTGCCTGTGAACCTGAAGCGGGAGTATCTGGCGAAAGACGGCCGCGCGCGCGTCGAGGTCTTGTCGTCTTTGAATCTCGAGCGCAACGTCAATATCCAGCGCTTCGTGCGTTCCGTGACGCGGATCGCGCCGAACGCGGTGGGGCCCCCGATCCTTTTGGTGCAAGGCGGACGAGCGGTCGTCTCGGCGTTTCGCGAGGCGAGCGCGATTTCCTTTGTGCTCATTACGATCGTGCTGCTTTTGACGCTGCGCAGCCTGGCGGACGCCGTGACCATCCTCATCCCCTTGGGGTTCGGGGCCATGGCGGCGGTGGCGGTCATGTGGGGGGCGGGGATCTCGTTCAATCTGGCCAACATCATCGTGTTGCCGCTTTTGATCGGATTGAGCGTGGCCTTCAGTATCTATCTCGTGGTGCGCTGGCGGGGGGGGGGCGCGAGCGCCGGCCTCTTGCTCGATACCAGCACATCGGAAGCGGTGGTGTTCAGCGCGTTGACGACGATGAGCTCTTTCGGGAGCTTGGCGATCGCCTCCAATCCCGGCATGCGTGTGCTTGGGGAGACGCTCTTTATCGCCATGGGGGCCGCCCTTGCGGCCATCCTTCTGGTCTTGCCGGCCTTGCTGGCGTTGCGGGCGCGCCGCGCGCCCGAGTCGGGCGCCGGGTAGATGGATCAGGAGACCAACGGGGAGGGGATGGGGCTGCGGCCCGGTCCGTGGGCGCGCACGCTCGCCGGAATCGGGCTGACCGTGGGGGTCGCGGTGTCGGCTGGGCTTATCGCCTGGACCGGATGGCACGGCATCGGCCGCCTGCTCGCGCGCGCGGGCATGGGCCTGCTGTGGCTCATCCCCCTGCGGGTCGCGACCATCGGGCTCGACACCCGCGGTTGGCGGCGGCTCTTGCCCGCGCGCGCGCCCGTTCCGGGACCCGTCTTGCTGGGGCTTGGGATGATTCGGGACGCGATCAACACCCTCTTGCCGGTAGCGCGGGTCGGCGGGGAGATGGTGGCGGTGCGCTTCTTGCGGCGCCGGGGCATGGCGGCGTCCGCGGCCTCGGCGAGCGTCATTGTCGAGACGACCGTCACCTTGGTCCTACAGGTCCTGGCCACCATGGCTGGCATCATGGCGCTGCTGCCCGACATCGGCGCAGGACACCTCGTGCCGCGGATGCTCGTTGGGCTTGCCGTGGGCATCGGCGCCGTGGCCGGCTTTGTGGCGGTGCAGCTGCGCGGCGGTTTGAGCCGGTGTCTGACGCGCGGGGCGGAGATCCTGGCGGGGGCCGCGGGCGCGTCGTTTTGCGGCCTCGACCGCAGGCTGCGACTTTTGTACCGGCAAAAGGGCGCGCTGGCTGCCTGCGGCTTTTGGCAGGGTTTGAGTTTCGTTGCCAGTGCCGGCGAGATCCTCGTGGTCGCACGGCTCATGGGCATTCGCTTGGGATATGGGCACGCGTTGATATGGGAAAGCCTGCTCCAGGCCGTGCATAGCCTGTCCTTTGTGATCCCCGGGGCTCTGGGCGTGCAGGAGGGCGGGTTCGTGATGTTGGGGCAGGCCTTGGGCGTCCCGCCGGACGCCGCGCTCGGCTTGGCTCTGGCGCGCCGATTCCGGCAAGTGGCGTTCGGGTTGCCGGTGCTCATCTCGTGGCGCCTCCTCGAACGGCGCCGGGTGGCCGCCGGCCTCGCTGTGCCGTTGGTCGGTGGTTGAGGGAAGCGAGTTCAAGAGGAGCGGTCTTTATGCTAAGGTGCCAGCGGTCGCCGCTGGGGGATCACCGGAGCGGGACGCCGGAGCCTAAGGAGCAATCGGGCGCTATGCCAATCAGGAAGACCGCAGGGCCGATCCCGGACACGCGTGCCCCGGGGACCTGCCAAGACGAGGATCGGCGGTTCCAGGACGCCATGCTGCAGGACGTCTCGCGCACCTTTGCCTTGACGATTCCGCAGTTGCCGCCGCGCGTGCGGGATGCCGTGAGCAACGGGTATCTGCTCTGCCGCATCGTGGACACGATCGAAGACGACCCGGTCCTGACGCCGGCCCGGAAACGGGAGTTTTGCACGTTGTTCGCCGCGGTCGTCGCCGGCCGGGCCGATCCCGCGGACTTCGCGCGGCGTCTCGACTCCGCGCTCGCGCCGGCGATACCGCAGGCCGAGCGCCTGTTGGTCCGCGAGACGCCGCGTGTGATCGCGATCACCGAGGGCTTCACGAGCGCGCAGCGCCGGGCCCTGGAGACCTGTGTGGCGGTGATGGCCGACGGCATGGCGGAGTTCCAGGAGCGCAAGGACCCGTTGGGCCTTCCGACGCTCGCCGACATGGACCGCTATTGTTATTACGTGGCGGGCGTCGTGGGCGAGATGTTGACGCGCCTCTTTTGCGAGTACTCGCCTCCCATGGCGCGCCATCGCGAGCGCCTCATGCCGCTCGCCGTGGCCTTCGGACAGGCGCTGCAAATGACCAATATCCTGAAGGATATCTGGGAGGATCGCGCGCGCGGGGCCTGCTGGCTCCCGCGCGACGTCTTCGCCCATTATGGCTTCGATCTCGCGCATCTCGCGTCCGGCGCCGGCGACCCGGGGTTCGCGCGCGGGCTTGGCCATCTCCTGGGCGTGGCGCACGCGCACGCCCGTCAGGCCCTCCAGTACGTGCTGTTGGTGCCCGCCGAGGAGACGGGTGTGCGCAATTTCTGCCTGTGGGCGCTCGGCATGGCGGTTCTGACGCTGCGCAAGATCGACCGGCAGCGCGATTTTCGCAGCGGCCAGGACGTCAAGATCACGCGGCGCAGCGTCAAGGCGACCATCGCCGTCAGCCGCTTCGCGGTGCGCAAGGACTGGCTCTTGCGGGCTTTGTTCTATACGGCCTGGGCGGGAACGCCGCTACCGTCACCCCTCGTATCCCGGGACGCCTGAGCCCGGCGCTGGGCTCACTAGAGGAAATCCATGACATGAAGAGTCGGGGCGTGTCCGTCGATGAAAACCTGAACGAGGGCGCGGGCGAGGGTGTCTTGCAGGAGGCCGTGGCGCGCGGCGCGCGCGCGCTCCTCAGCCTGCAGGCCGTGGACGGGTACTGGTGCTGGCCGCTCGAGGCCGATTGCACGATCCCGGCCGAATACATCCTCATGATGCACTTCATGGATGAACGGGACCAATCTCTCGAGGCACAGCTTGCGCGTTACATCCGGCGCCACCAGGGCGCGGACGGCGGCTGGCCCTTGTATCATGGGGGGCGCTCCGATATCAGCGCCTCGGTAAAGGCCTACTACGCGCTCAAGTTGGCCGGGGACCCGGTGGACGCGCCGCACATGAGGCGCGCGCGCGATCTCATCCGCGAGCACGGCGGAGCGGCGCGTGCCAACGTCTTTACGCGTATCACGCTCGCCCAATTCGGCCAGGTCCCGTGGCGCGCCATCCCGTTCATGCCCGTGGAACTGATTCTCGCGCCCCGCTGGTTTCCGATCACGCTCGCGAAGGTCTCGTATTGGTCGCGCACGGTCATGGTGCCGCTGCTCGGGCTTTGCAGCCTCAAGGTGCGGGCGCGCAATCCGCGCGGGATCGGGATCCCGGAGTTGTTCATCGTGCCGCCGGACGAGGAACGGCGCTATTTCCCGATGCGCTCGGCCATGAACCGGGTCTTGTTCTTTCTCGAGCGGGTGGGCCTCATGCTCGAGCGCTTCATTCCGCGCGCGTTGCGTGCCCACGCCCTCGACAAGGCCGAGGCGTGGGTCGTCGAGCGGCTCAACGGAATGGGCGGGCTCGGCGCGATTTTCCCGGCGATGGTGAACGCCTACGAGTTTCTCGCCGCGCGCGGCTACGATCGCGACGACCCCTACCGGGCCACCGCCTTGGCGGCCATTCAGCGCCTGCTGGTGGTGGACGAGTCCGAGGCTTATTGCCAGCCGTGCGTGTCGCCGATCTGGGATACCGGGCTTGCGTGTCTTGCGCTACAGGCATCCACCCCGCCCGGCGGACGGGAGGCCGTGTCGCGGGCGTTGTTGTGGATGAGCGCCCGCCAGTTGTTGGATGCCCCCGGGGATTGGCGCGCCGCGAAGCCCGATCTCCGGGGCGGCGGCTGGCCGTTTCAGTTCGAGAACAGCCATTATCCGGATCTCGACGATACCAGTGTCGTGGCGTGGGCAATGGAGGAGGCGCACGATGAGCGCTTCACCTACGCGATCGAACGCGCGGCCGAGTGGGTGGCGGGCATGCAGTCCGAGAACGGCGGCTTTGCCTCGTTCGATGCCGATAATACCCACTATTACTTGAACGAGATCCCGTTTGCCGATCACGGCGCATTGCTCGACCCGCCGTCGAGCGACGTGACCGCGCGCTGCGTGACCCTGCTTGCCCGGGTGAAGGATCGCGAGCGGTATCGGGACGTGATTGCGCGCGCCGTCCGCTACCTGCGCGTGGAGCAGGAAGAGCACGGGGCGTGGTTCGGGCGCTGGGGCACGAATTACATCTACGGGACGTGGTCGGTGCTCGTGGGGCTTGCCGCCGCCGGGGTCCCGTCCTCCGACCCCGCGATCCGGCGCGCGGTGGCATGGCTCGAAAGCGTCCAGCGCCCCGACGGCGGCTGGGGCGAGAGTAACGACTGCTACCACGACCCGATGCTCGCAGGTCAGGGTATTCGCAGCACCTCGTTCCAGACGGCCTGGGCGCTGCTCGCGCTGTTCGCGGCTGGCGAATACGAGAGCCCTGCCGTGCAACGCGGCGTCCGCTTCCTTTTGAGCCACCAGGAGGCGGACGGACTGTGGCGGGACGAGGAGTTCACGGCCCCCGGCTTCCCGCGGGTGTTTTACCTCAAATACCACGGATACTCGCGCTATTTCCCCGTGTGGGCGCTCGCATGTTACCGCAATCGGCCGACGCCTTAGCGGGCTATGGCTTCGTGGTCGCCTTGGCCTCGGAGGCGCGCACCCTGTGCCGCCGCCCGCCCGCCAGCGGCCAGACGCTCACCTTCGGCGAGGGCTGCCGGCTCGCGGTATCGGGCATGGGCGGCGTGCGCGCCGCCGAGGCGGCGCTGCGGCTCGTCGGGGAGGGCTGCCGGGGGATCGTCAGCTGGGGGACGTGCGGGGGGCTCGCAAGCGGTCTCATGCCCGGCTCCCTGGTGGTCGCGACCGAGGTGCTGGCGGTCGACGGCCGCCGCTATCGCGCCGGGACCCTGCGTCCCCCGGGCGCGCACCACGGCACGATCCTGTCGGTGTCGGAACCGGTTGCGAGCGTCGAGGAGAAGGCGCTGCTCGCGCAACAGTTCGGCGCCCTGGCCGTGGACATGGAGAGTGCCGCACTGGCGCGCACGGCCTGCGAGTGCGGTGTCGATTTCGTGGTGGTGCGGGCGGTCGTAGACCCCGCGCAGGAGGCCTTGCCGGCGGTTCTTGCACGAGCCGTCGACGGGTTCGGGCATGTGCACGCCCTGGCCTTGTTGCAGGGATTGGGGGTCAATGCGCGGCGCTGGCGCGAACTCTGGCGGCTGGCCTCGCATTTTCGCCGCGCACGGTCCGCGCTTGCGGATCTCGCCCGGACCCTGCCGGCGCTCTCCGGGTCCGCGTAAGCGCGCATGGCGATGACCCGGCGCGCGTTTGTGCGCTTGACGGCGATCATCGCGGGTGTCTTCGGGCTGGCGGCCGCCATCCTGCTGTTTCTGCATCATCACCCGGAGGCGATCCTTGCGCTCGTGGGCATGGCCGGTTTCGGGCTTTTGTGGCTCGTGCCGGTGCGTCTGGCGGTGTTGGCCCTGAACGCCGAGGGCTGGCGGGCACTTTTGCCGGGCGAGCGCCAGGCCACCCTTCCGCTGCTGACGGCGGCGGCCTTCGTGCGCAATGCCGTCAATACCCTGCTGCCCGTGGCCCACGTCGGTGGCGAAGTCGTGGCCACGCGCCTCCTCGCGCGTCGCGGCCTCCCGATGCCGATGACGATCGCGAGCGTGGTCGTGGAGACGACCGTCACGCTCTTCGTGCAGATCGTCCTTTTGGTCGTGGGTCTCGGTCTTTTGGCCTCGTACGCCGGGTCTGGGCCGCTTGCGCGCCACCTCTGGTGGGGTCTTGTGGTCGCGATCCCGATCGTGCTCGCGTTCGTGTTTGTCCAACGCCGCTCGCGACCCTTCCTGCGCTTGCAGCGCTTGGCCGCGCGCGTCGCCGGTGCAAGCTTTGTCGCGGGACTCGACGGCGAGGCCATCGACCGCGCGATCGCGCATTTGTATGATAGACCGCGTGAGTGGGTGCGTTGCGCGGTGTGGCAGATGGCGAGCGCGCTGGGCGGGGCCGGCGAGTTCTGGGTGATCCTGAAGCTGTTGCATCAGCCGGCGGGCTTGCGGCTGTGCGTCGTGCTCGAGAGCCTGATCCAGGCCCTCCAGAGCGCGGCCTTCCTGGTACCGGGCGCGCTCGGAGTCCAGGAAGGAGGGCTTGTTGGGATCGGCGCGGTAGCGGGCCTTGCGCCCGAGGTCGCGCTCGCTGTGTCTCTTGTGCGGCGCATCCGACAAGTGGGAATCTCTCTTCCTGTCCTGTGGCTTGGCATGCGCGCCGCCGCGGGCGACGGGGACCATGGAGATCGCATAGCGAAAACCGGATAAGGACGGAGGCATGAAAGGAAGGATGAAGCAAGGACGCTGGCCGAATCTCTTTATCGTCGGGGCCGTGAAAAGCGGCACGACCTCTCTGTATGCCTACCTCGGCCAGCATCCGGACGTGTTTTTTCCGCAGATCAAGGAGCCGCACTTCTTCACGCGCCCCAAGCCTTCGCCCGCGCAGCGCCACCTCATCACCTTCGTGCGCGACGAAAGTCGCTATCGCGATCTCTACCGCGACGCGGCCCAGTACCCGTGGCGGGGGGATGCGAGCCCCTCGTATCTGTGGTGCCCCGAGGCCCCCGAACGCATCGCCCGCGTCGCGCCCGACGCGCGGATCATCGCGATCCTGCGCGATCCGATCGAGCGCGCCTATGCGCAGTATTTGATGGATTATTCGGAGGGCGCGATCCACGAGCCCTTTTACGAGGCCCTCAAGACCGATTGGCGACGCCCCGACAAAGGCTGGGGGGTGTCGCAATTGTACGTGGAGCTCGGCCTTTATACCGAGCAGATCCGCCGCTACCGTGGGCTCTTCGGGCGTGATCGCGTGTTGGTGTTACTGCTCGAGGACTTGAAGACCAACGCGCGCGGAGTCGTGCGTACGATCGCCCGGTTTCTCGGCAGCGATGAGCGCAGCACGGGCGCGATCGACACCCGGGAGGCGCATAACCGCTACCGGCAGCCCAAGGGCGCGTGGGCACGGCGCGTGGCCGGCCACCCGATCAGCCGGTTCCTGGGCGAGCGGGTGGTGCCGCGGCGTCTCGGTGTCTACGTGTGGGAGCGCTGGTTTCAAAAGGAGGCCGCCAAGCCCGCGCGTGACGAGCGCGCGGCGCGTTTCCTCAAGGAGATCTATGCACCGGAGATCACCGCCCTCGAGGCCGAACTCGGGCGCCCGCTGCCGGAGCTGCGCCGCAGCTGGCCCCGGGACGCCCCCGCGACCCACCGTCAGCCGTTCTCGAGCCGCGAGGGGGCGGACGTCTCGCGCTGAGACACGAGAACGGAGCCGATGCGCAAGGCACCCAAGACAAAAATGAGCGCACTCAAGGCATAGATCGTCGCTGTCGGCAGGGTTTTCTCGAAGAGGCCGATCATAAGATCCCGCAGCACGAACACGAGCGCCGCGTCGACGATGTAGGTCATGCGCAGGCGATGCACCGTAAAGTAGTGCAGGAGGGAGCGCGAGAGCTCGATGAGCACGAACAGGGTGAGGACGTGCCCGACCAAGCCCAGGTATTGGGACGTGAGGTGGCCCTGGGTGATGAGGTAGCCAAGGTGCAGGAACAAGTGGCTCACGCCGATGATCACGCCGAGCAGAAGAAACAAGAGGATGAGCGCGAGGATCGCATCGACGAGCGTTTCGAGGAGCGCAATCCATGTCGAACGCGTGGCGAGGCGCCGCCATCCGTGCGTGCGGCCGCTCATGGCGAGCGCCGGCGGGTGGACGGTGCGCGAGGCGCCGTCAGGGCCGCACCGAGTGGCGGCCCGTAGCCGGCCTGGCGCAGGCGCTTTTGGCCGGCCGGGCTTATGAGAAAGCGCAGGAAGGCGCGGCCCAGGGCCGGGTCGGGGGCGTCTTCGGGGACGGCCGCGTAGAAGACGAGCGGCTGCGGGTGGACGATCCGGCGCACCCCCTTTTGCTCGAACACAAGGCGCGCCTGCCGATACCAGCGCGTCGCGAGCGCGGGGTCGCTCAGATTGATCGGCGCGGGCAAGCGGATGGCGCTCAGATGCAGCGAGCGCGCGGCGCTCAGATAGGTCGAGGATGCCGCGATCTGGCCCGCCTCGAGGCGCGCAAGCAACGTCGGTTCGCTGAAGATCTGGCGGGTATTGATGAGCGGCCCGAGGATCGCGCGGGCAAGCCCGGGTTTGTGGTAGTAACGGGCCGCGAGTTGCAACGTGAACACGATATTGCGCCCCTGCGGATCGGTTCGCGGATCGGTCCGCCCGAAGCGCACCCCGGGGGTTTCCAGGGCCCGATACCAGGGTATGAGGCCTTCGCGCACGCGGCGGAACAGCGCCCGATAAGGGCCGGCCGTGCTGTAGGCGATCGCCATCTGGGTGCTGGCGATGGGGATGGCGCGCGTCACGAGGTGCGCCTTCTGCAAGAGGCGTATGGGTCCCGGCGTGATCGCGAGAAACGCATCGGTTGCGAGCGCATGGGCGGCGATGCGCCGCGCAAGGCCGTAGGCCCCCTGCCCCAAACCCTGATACACGCAATGGTGCCGGCGGCAGAAGGCGGGCCCCAGGGCCCGGTCCATGACCACGCCCATGGAGCCGGCATAGGCCACGGGAAAGGGCGCGCGCGCGTGGGCCGGCAGGGCCGTCAAGGTCGCGGCGAGCGCGCCCAGGGCATAAGCGTGACCGCGGGACATGATCGGATCCTTAGCGCATGGAGGCGCCATTATAGGGGCAGGCGGGCGCGGCCGAAAGCCCGGTCAGGCGAGGCGCTTGTGGATGGTATCGGCGGTGCGTAGGGCATTGGCGACGATCGTGAGGGTCGGGTTCACCGAGCCGATGGAGGGGAAAAAGCTCGCATCGGTGGCGTAGAGGTTGTCGAGCTCGTGCGCCTTGCAGTCGGGGTCGAGGACCGAGGTCGCGGGATCCCGCCCGAAGCGCAGGGTGCCGGCCTGGTGCGCGGTGCCGCCGATGGGGATGTTCTTGCCGAGATAGAGCCGCCGTTCGATGAGCAAAGGGCGCGCGCCGATCCCGTCCAGGAGGGCGCGCAGTTTTTTGCGCAGCCGGCGATGCGCCTCCATATTCGTTTCGGTGAGATCCAGCATCACCTTCTCACCTTGATAGACGATCCGGTTCTCGGGTCGCGGGAGGTCCTCGCTCGACAGCCAGAAGCTCAAGGAGTGACGCGCGATCGCGGCAAACGGCCAGGACGGCAGCCAGGCGAACGCCGCCGGTAGGGTCTCGCCCTGCACCTGGGCCGCGTGAGTCTTGGCGAGCAATTGGATGAGTCCCAAGGGGTAGTCCCAGTCGTCGGCTTTCAGATAGTAGTCGCTGATGGCCAGGGTTTTCTGGAAGACCGTGGTCGTCTCGTGGCGCAAGAGGGCCATGAGCACCGACTGGTTATGGCGCAGATAGTTACGCCCGACTTGGTCCGAGCCGTTGGCGAGCCCGCGCGGATGCTTGGCGTTCGCGGAGCGCAAAAACAGCAGGGCGCTCGAGAGCGCGCCGCAGGCCGCGACCACGATATCCGCCTCGTAGCGCACCTTCTGGCCGTTGCGCGTCGCATGGACCTGGGTGACGATGCGTCCCGATGCGTCGGTTTCGAGGCGCGAGACATAGGTGTTGGTGGCGAGTGTCAAGTGCCCGGGATAGGCGGCGAGCGCCGGGTCCACGCACACCACCTGGGCGTCGGCCTTGCCGTTCACCGGACACGGGAATCCGTCGAAGGCGGCGCAACGGATACACGGGCTCGTGGGGGTCGGCACGCCGTTGTGTTCATCGAGCAGGATGCCGAGCGGCAGATGGAAGGGGTGCAGGCCCTGGGCGGTGAGCCCGCGGCTCAAGGCCTCGATATCGGGGGCGTGCGTGACCGGCGGATAGGGGTAGGGTTCGCTCGCCGGCGGCTCGTTGGGGTCCTCCCCCCGTTGCCCGTGGACATGAAACAGCCGTTCCGCCTGTCCGTAGTAGGGTTCGAGCGCCTGATAGGGGATCGGCCAGGCGGGTGAGACGCCCTCCGGGTAGGCGATCTCCTCGAAGTCGCGTTCGCGCAGCCGGAACAACGCTGCCCCGTAGACCTTGGAATTGCCGCCCACGAAGTAGTGCAGTCCCGGATGAAAAGTCCGCCCATCCCGGCCGTACCAGGTTTCCCGGCTTTGGTAGCGGGCGTCCACGAAGACGGTCTTCGCATCCCAGTTCTCGGGCGCGCGGCGCAGATAGTCCCCGCGCTCGATGAGTAGGACGCGCCGCCCGTAGGAGGCCAGGCGATGGGCGAGGGAAGCGCCCCCCGGACCGCTCCCGATGACGATGACGTCGTAGTGTGCGTTGGTCATGGGATCCTCACGGGCATCGTAACACAGGCGGTGGGCGAGTCACGCCGGATACCCCGGCCGGGGCCGGACGCAGGCGGTCGGCAATGGTGCCGGCAAGCCTTTTCACGGCATCGCTCATGGATTCCGAGAGCGCAAGCGCCTCGGGTGCGGTTGCGACGCGAATGTGGACCCGCCCGTGGCTCAAGGACGCATGCGAGGCGCGGCAGGCAACCGACCAGCGGGCATCGAGGCGGACGCCGCGGGGTGTCGGGAGGAATGCCTGGACAGTCACGAACACGAGCGCGCTGCCGTGTTTCGGGAGGCGTTGGCCCGGGAGCCGCACGCGCCGCGACGGGCGGATGATGCGCGCCAGGTCCTGGGCGAGCGTGAGGCGCATGAGGGTGCCCAGGGGCGCCATCCAACGGGCGTGCGGGACGGCGCGGATGCGCGTGGCACCCGCGGAACGCAGGACCCTGCGGCGGTTCATCCCCGGGGGCATGACGATCCGTGCCACCGCGAGCGCCCGCAGTCTGAGGTCGTAGACGCGCACCCCCGGGCCTTGCGCGAGGAGGCGGTAATCGCGCGCCGGGGGGCCGGCGCAGGAGGCCAGCGCCGCCAGGGCGCACAGGATGAGGGCCCGCCGGACGCGCCTCATCGCCCCTTCCCGAAGAGGAGCGCGTTGGGTTTGCGGCTGAGGAGCCGGGCGAGGGTGCGCACGCTGCGCGCGCTGGCGCTCAGTGCGTGGAGGGTCCGCGGCAGATTGCCGCTCCCCGGCGGGCTGTTGGCGCGCGCACGCGGCGAGAGCACCCGGCGGGCGGCGTCCAGGGCGGCGCGCGTCTTGCGCGCGCTTTCCCGCACCTGCGTGACAAGGCCCGGGAGGCGGCGCGTGGTCGCGTGAATGTTGCGGCCGATGGCCGCGAGCGGGATCGCCTGGATGTGGGAGAGGATCGCGTTTGCGCGCGTTTCGATGGCGCGAAGCCCGCTTTTCGACTGCGAGGGGATTCGGGGAGGGTGTCCGCGGCCGAGCACCGCCGGATGAGACCTGTGGCTCTCGCCGAGATCGATCGCGGCGGCGCCCACGAACGGCACCGAGCGGGCGATGCGCGCGCGCAGGCCGTGGGCCACGAGGTGCGCGAGCACGCCGTTCATTTGTTCCGTGAGCGTCGCCTTGTGCCAGCGATAGCCGCGCGCGAGCGGGATTGTCGCGGGGTCGATGACGATTCGGACGTGGGTGCGCAGGGCTTGGCGCGGGGGGTCGTAGAGCGTGCGCACCGCCGTCACCTGACCGACGCGCCGGCTCTCGAGGGTCACGGGGGCGCCGACCCGCAAGGCCCGGGGGCCGCCGGGGAAGACGATACGGTATGGGACGGCGTTCGGGGGCGGGCGTTCCAGGG